>JAIWOL010000156.1 GCA_020216925.1 Thiobacillus sp.
GACCCTGGAACCGCGCGCGTACTACGTCTACGCCCCCTTCCGCAACCAGGCTGACATTCCCGTCTTCGACACGGCGCAGCTCGACTTCAGCTACGCGCAGATGTTCACCGAAAACCAGTTTATCGGCGGCGACCGCATCAACGATGCCAACCAGTTGACGCTGGCGCTTACCAGCCGCTTCGTCGAAAGCGGCACCGGGCTGGAACGCCTCCAGGTCACGCTGGGGCAGCGTTATTACTTCAGTTCGCAGCAAGTCACGCTGCCGGGCATCGCCCCCCGCACCACCAACGCCACCGACCTGCTCGCCGCCGTGGGCGGGCAAATCACGCGTGACTGGCGTATCGACGCGGCCTGGCAGCTGGATACCGAAACCGGCACCACCATCCGCCAGAACATCGGCGCGTCGTATCGCCCCACCCCCGGCCGCGCGCTCAACCTCAGCTACCGCTTCATCGACCAGACCACCGAACAGGTCGATTTTTCCGGCCAGTGGCCACTTGCGTCGCGCTGGTACGGCATGTTCCGCTACAACTATTCCATGCGCGACAACAAGCTGGTCGAAGGCCTGGCCGGGCTTGAATACAATGGCGGCTGCTGGGCATTGCGCGGTGTATTCCAGCGCCTTGCCACCAAGGAAGACCAGAGCACCGACGCGCTGTTCCTCCAGCTCGAATTGAACGGCATGGGCCGGATCGGCTCTAACCCGCTCGATGTTTTGAAACTCAGTGTTCCCGGATACAGGCCTAGCAATGAACTCACATCCCTCCCCTGACTGGCGTCGTCCGTTGCGGATGCTGGCGCTGGCAGCCCTTGCCCTGTTTACCCTGCCCGGCCAGGCGGCTGTCACCGCGCTGGACCACATCGTCGCGGTCGTCAACAACGAAGTCATCACCCGCCAGGAACTCGACCGTCGCTATCAGGAAGTGGCGCGCAACCTGGCGCGCCAGAACACGCCGCTGCCGCCCCGCAGCGTGCTCGAAAAACAGTTGCTCGAACGCATGATCACCGAACTGGCCTTGCAGCAGCATGCCCGCAGCACCGGAGTTCGGGTCGATCCGGCGCAGGTCGAACGCGCCCTTCAGCGCATCGCCGCGCAGAACAATCTCGACCTGCCCGGCCTGCAGGCGGCACTGGCACAGCAGGGCCAGAGCCTCGAAGCAATGCGCGCCACCATCCGCAACGAAATCCTGGTGGCCCGCGCGCGCGAACGCGATGTCGACAACCGGCTGTCGATCTCCGACGCCGAAATCGAAGGCTACCTGCAAACCCAGGCGCAGCAAGGCACCGAAACCGAATACAACTTTGCGCACATTCTCGTCACGGTGCCTGAAAATGCCTCGCCCGAAACCATCCAGGCGCGTCGCGCTCGCGCCGAAGAAGTGATCGACCAGCTTGCCAGGGGCGCAGACTTCGGCCAGCTGTCCGCCAGCTATTCCGATGCGCCCAATGCCCTGCAGGGCGGCGCGTTTGGCTGGCGCGAGGCCGGTAAGATTCCCGCCCTGTTTGCCGAGGCACTGAAGCCGCTCAAACCCGGCGAGGTGGCGCCCCTGCTGAAGAGCAGCAACGGCTTCCACATCCTCAAGCTCTACGACAAGCGCGGCCTCGACGTCGACTTGAGCGTGACGCAGACCCGCGCCCGCCACATCCTCATCAAAACCAACGAGATCACCTCCGAGGCCGATGCGAAAAACCGCCTGCTGCAACTGAAGGAACGCATCGACAACGGCGCCAAGTTCGACGAGCTCGCCCGCCTGCATTCGGAAGACGCCAGTGCCTCCAAAGGCGGCGATCTCGGCTGGCTCAATCCCGGCGATACCGTGCCGGAATTCGAGAAGGCGATGAACGCACTGAAACCCGGCGAGGTGAGCCAACCGATCCAGTCGCCGTTCGGCTGGCACCTCATCCAGGTGCTGGAGCGGCGCGACCAGGATGTGACGCAGGAGCGCCAGAAACTGCTCGCGCGCCAGGCCATCCGCGAGCGCAAGGGCGAGGAAGCCTTCCAGGACTGGGTGCGCCAGATCCGTGATTCGGCCTACGTCGAGCTGCGTCCGATTGACTAAGCCGCTGCCCGTCATCGCGCTGACCGCTGGCGAGCCCGCCGGCATCGGGCCCGATCTCGCCGTTGCGCTGGCGCAGCGCGCGCTGCCCTGCCGCCTCACCGTGCTGGGCGACGCCGGGGTGCTGGCGGCCCGTGCGTCGCGGCTCGGCGTCGCCGTCACGCTCGACACCGGCGAAGCCATACCGCCGCATCGCCCCGGCCACCTGCACGTCCGCCACATTCCCGTTGCCACGCCTGTCGCCCCCGGCGTGCTCGACCCGCACAACAGCGCGCACGTGCTGGCCCTGCTCGACGCGGGACTGGCCGGCTGCCTGAACGGCGCGTATCACGCCATGGTCACCGCACCGGTCCACAAGGGCGTGATCAACGATGCCGGCTTCACCTTCACCGGCCACACCGAATACCTCGCCGACCACAGCGGCACGCCGCGCGTGGTAATGATGCTCGCCGGCGGCGGCTTGCGCGTGGCGCTCGCCACCACCCACCTGCCGCTGCGCGAGGTGGCCGACGCCATCACGCAGCCGCTGCTGGTCGAAGTCCTCCGGATTCTGGATGCCGACCTCAGATCGAAATTTGGCATCGCGCAGCCGCGCATCGCGGTGGCCGGCTTGAACCCGCACGCCGGCGAATCCGGCCATCTCGGACGCGAGGAAATCGAGGTGATCGAACCCGTGCTCGACTTCCTGCGCGGCGAAGGGCTCACGCTCGTCGGCCCGCTGCCCGCCGACACCCTGTTCTCGCGCATCCGCCAGGAACCCTGCGACGCCGTGCTTGCCATGTACCACGACCAGGGCCTGCCGGTGCTCAAGCACGCCAGCTTCGGCGAAGGCGTGAACGTCACCCTGGGGCTGCCCTTCATCCGCACCTCGGTCGACCACGGCACCGCGCTCGATCTCGCCGGCACCGGTCGCGCCGAAGCCGGCAGCCTGATTGCGGCGATCGACATGGCGCTGGCGATGCGTGGCTAGGGGTTGGCCGCAGGGCGGCGCTGCGTCGGGAAAGTATTCCCGACCTACTGTAACGTCAGCTGCGTCGGAAAAGTATTCCCGACCTACTGTAACGTCAGTAGCGCCTGGCGTCCGGGACAAGGACGGTCATCCATTACGGAAAACTCAGTAGATGCACACCCCCCGCAAACGCTTCGGCCAGAACTTCCTCATCGACGACGGCGTCATCCACGCCATCGTCAACGCCATCCGGCCGCAACCGGGCGAAACCGTCGTCGAGATCGGCCCCGGCCTCGGCGCGCTCACGCGACCGCTGCTCGAAGGCCTGCCGCACCTGCACGCGGTCGAACTCGACCGCGACATTGTCGCACGCCTCGCCCGGGCCTGGCCCGCCGAGCGGCTCACCGTGCATAGCTGCGACGCGCTGAAGTTCGATTTCGGTTCGCTGGGACGCGACCTGCGCATCATCGGCAACCTGCCCTACAACATCTCCACTCCGCTGCTGTTCCATCTGCTGGGATACGCCGCGCAGATCCGCGACATGACCTTCATGCTGCAAAAGGAAGTGGTCGAGCGCATGGTCGCCACGCCGGCCACCTCCGACTACGGTCGCCTGTCGGTCATGCTGCAGCGCCGATTCCACATGGAATGGCTGCTCGACGTGCCCCCCGCCGCCTTCGACCCGCCGCCCAAGGTCGATTCCGCCGTGGTGCGCCTCATCCCCAAAACGCCCGCCGAGATCGCGCCGCTCGACGAAACCCTGTTCGCGCGCGTCGTCGCCGCCGCCTTCTCGCAGCGGCGCAAAACGCTCAGGAACACGCTGGGTGGAATGCTGAAGCCGGCGGATTTCGCGGCGCTGGGGATCGATGCGGGCCTGCGTGCGGAGGCGCTGCCGCTGCAGGATTACGAACGAATCGCGCGCTGCCTGATGAAAGCCTGAGGAAGCCGCCTCAGTCGCTGGCGCCAGCCTGCGTCCAGCCCGCCGTCCCCTTCTGGATGAATTCGATGGGATAGCCGTCCGGGTCTTCGATGAAGGCGATGACGGTGCTGCCGTGCGACATCGGCCCGGCCGGACGCAGCACTTTGCAGCCCTGTGCGGCGGCAGCGGCGACCGCGCCGTGGATGTCGTCCACCTCCAGCGCGATGTGGCCGTAACCGGTGCCGCGCTCGTATTCCGACACGCCCCAGTTGTAAGTGAGTTCGAGCACGCACGCCTTGTCTTCCGTGTCGTAGCCGACGAAGGCCAGCGTGAACTTGCCGCCCGGATAATCCTTGCGGCGCAGCAGTTTCATGCCGAGCACGCGGGTGTAGAAGTCGATGGAACGGTCGAGATCGCCGACGCGCAGCATGGTGTGAAGCAGTCGCATTGATGTGTCCTCAAATCCGGAAAAAAGTGTCGCCCATCCGGCGCAAGGCCGCACGTCGCGCCCGGGCGTCGGCGCACAGTTCGCTGACCTGCGCCCAGAAACGCGGCGAGTGGTCGAGGTGGACGAGATGCGCCAGTTCGTGCGCGGCGACGTAGTCGATGAGGGAAAGCGGAGCCTGCGCCAGCCGCCAGTTGAGGCGGATGTGGCCTCGCCGGGTACAGCTGCCCCACTGGGTGCGCGCATCGGACAGGGTGAAGCGGGACGGCATGCGGCCGAGTCGGCGCGCCAGCCGTTGCAGCCGCCAGGCAAGCAGCCGTTCGGCACGCCGGATCAGCCAGTCGCGCGCGAGTTGATGCGGGTCGGCTCCCGGCTCGGCATATAGATGCAGCACCCGGCCCTGTCGGCAAGCCTCCCGGAACAGCGCAACGTGGAGTTCAAGCCTGAGCGTCTGGCCCAGATACGTAATGGCCATCTCGCGTGCGGCCGCCCCGCGCGGCGCACGCGCCTGCATCTTGTGCCAGGCCCGCATCAGCCAGTCATGCTGGCGCAGCACATAGGTTTCGATTTCGTCGCGCGGCGTCCACACCGGCGCGTGGATGCGCACTTCCTGCGCCGTCACGGTCAGCCCCAGCGTGCGGCGACGCCGCGAGCGGCGCAGCCGAAAGGGCACGGCGGCCGCGCCGAGCTGCAAGAGGCCGCTATTGGCGCGCGGCAGCAGCGGGCAACCTCGTCATTTCGGTTTCGATCCAGGCCTCGACCGCGCGGGTGAGTTCGGCGGCGCTTTTGCCGCTGCTATCGATCGTCGGACCGATGCGCACGGTGACGGTACCGGGGCGTTTGATGAACGCATTCCTCGGCCAGACCTCACCCGCGTTGTGCGCAACCGGCACGATGGGCGCCCCGGTCTCGGCCGCCAGCCAGCCGCCGCCGATACCGTATTTGCCTTTTTCGCCCGGCGCGACGCGCGTGCCTTCGGGAAACACCAGCACCCAGAATCCCGCCGCAAGTTTCTCGCGCCCCTGCGTCACGATCTGCTTCAGGGCCTCGCGCCCGGCAGCGCGGTCGATGGCGATGGGGTTGAGCAGACGGAACGCCCAGCCGAAGAAGGGGATTTTCAGCAGTTCCTGCTTGATCACCGGCGACACCGGCGGAAACAGGCAGAGAAACGCCACCGTCTCCCAGGCCGACTGGTGCTTGGCAAGAATGATCGCCGGCGTTGCCGGCAGATGTTCAATGCCTTCCACCACATAGCGAATGCCCAGCACGCCGCGCGCCAGCCAGATCAGCGCGTGGTTATAGCGGGTGATGGTGCGGTAGCGCGCGTGTGCCGAAAACGGAAAGGTGAAGAACGCAACCACGCTGAAGAAAATGGTGAGCCCTGTCTGCAACAGCGCGAACAGCAGCGAACGAAACAGATTCATGCGGCAGCCAGTACGTGTTCCGCCGCCGCGGCAAGATCGTCGAACACCAGGGTGTCCTGCGGCAGACCGCCCGCTGCAAGCGTGCGTTCGCCCTTGCCGGTTTTGACCAGCAGCGGACGCGCGCCCACGCTCACCGCCGCCTGAAGGTCGCGCAGCGAATCGCCCACCGACGGCACGCCCCTGAGGTCGCAGCCATAACGCGCGGCAATTTCGTGCAGCATCCCGGCGCGGGGTTTGCGGCATGCACAGTGCATTTCGGACGAATGCGGGCAATAGAACACGGCTTCGATGCGCCCCCCCGCTGCGGCCACCGCCTTGTGCATTTTGGCGTGGATGGCGTTCAAGGTGGCTATTTCGAACAGTCCGCGCGCCAGCCCCGATTGATTGGTGGCCACCGCCACGTGCCAGCCCTCGCGCGTCAGCCGCGCAATCGCCTCCAGGCTGCCGGGGATCGGCTTCCACTCCTCCGGCGATTTGATGAACTGGTCGGAGTCGAAATTGATGACGCCGTCGCGGTCGAGGATGATGAGCTTCATGGTTCGGAGTTTACGCCGCCAGGCGCGACAAGTCCGCCACGCGGTTCATCGTCCGGTGCAGTTGGTTCAGCAGCGCCAGGCGGTTGGCGCGCAGGCCGGGATCGTCGGCGTTGACCATCACGCTGTCGAAAAAGACATCGACGGGCGCTTTCAGCGCCGCGAGCTTCTGCAAGGAGGTGGTGTAGTCGCCGGCCCCGAAAGCCGCGTCGGCCTGCGGCGCGATCTCGCCGAGCGCGGCGAACAGGGCGTTCTCGGCATCCTCGACGAAACGCGCCGGGTCGGCCTGCGCCCCAACCTCGCCCGCGGCCTTTCTGAGAATGTTGCCGACGCGCTTGTTGGCGGCGGCGAGGCTGGGTGCTTCGGGCAACTTCGCAAAATCGCTCACTGCGCGGCAGCGCTGAACGATTTCATGAAGCGGCGGCAGGTTGGCAAACACCGCCGCCACGGTTTCCGCCCCGAATACAGACGTCAGCTGGTTGGCATTGCGCTCGTAGATGAACAGTTTCACTTCTTCCGCGACATTGCTTGCCAGCACCCCTGCCGGGAATACCGTCACGGCATGCGCGATCAGTTCATCCAGGCTCAGGCGCAGGCCTGGTTTGTCATCGGCGAACATCGCGCCAATCAACTGGAAGGATTTGATAATGGAGAGCGCATGGCGGCGCAGGGCAAACGGATCCTTGTCGCCGGTGGGCTTGAGGCCGATGCCCCAGATGCCGACCAGGGTTTCCATGCGATCCGCGATCTGCAGGACTTCGCTGACGAGATTGGAGACGGCGTCCGTCTCGTCGCGGCGCACCAGATATTGATCCGCGATGGCCTGCGCGACCCGTTCGTCCTCGCCATCGTGACGCGCGTAGTAACCGCCCATGATGCCCTGCAGTTCCGGAAATTCGCCGACCATTTCCGTCAACAGGTCGGCCTTGGCCAGCAACGCGGCGCGGTCGGCCAGTTCCACGTCGGTGCCGACCCGTTCGGCCACCCAGCGGGCAATCGCCCGCACCCGTTCGACGCGCTCGCCCTGCGTGCCCAGCCTGTTGTGATAAACCACCTTCGCCAAGCCCGGCACGCGGGATTGCAGCCTTGTCCGCCGATCCTGATCGAAAAAGAATTTGGCGTCGGCCAGACGCGGGCGTACCACCCGCTCGTTGCCGCCGATCACCGCCGAGACATCGGCCGGCGCGATATTGGAAACGATAAGGAATTTATTCGTCAGCTTGCCCTCGGCATCCAGCAGCGGGAAATATTTCTGGTTCGCCTTCATGGTGAGGATGAGGCATTCCTGCGGCACGTCGAGGAAAGTTTCCTCGAACCGCCCCAGCAGCACGTTGGGCTGTTCGACCAGCGCCGTCACTTCGTCGAGCAGCGCATCATCGTCCACGGGCGCGAGATTCAGCGGCGCGGCCGCGGCCTGCAACTGACGCACGATCTCGGCGCGGCGCCCGGCAAAGCTGGCGATCACCGCACCCTCGTCGCGCAGCTGCGCGACGTAGCTGTCGGCGTCGCGCAGCGTGATCGCCGTCCGCTTCGCCTCGAAACGATGCCCCTGCGTGACGCGTCCCGCTTCGAGTCCCAGCGCCGATACCGGCACCACGTCGGTGCCGTGCAGGGCGACGAGGCCATGCACCGGGCGCACGAAATTGACCGTGCTCCAGCCGTCGGCCAGTTGATACGTCATCAGCTTGGGAATCGGCAGCTTCGCCATCGCGGCTTCGAGCGCCTTTTGCAGACCCTCGGCGAGCGCCACACCCGGCGCGACGCTGTCGTAAAACAGCGATTCGTTCTTGCCCTCGCCTTCGCGCCGCAAGCTGTTCGCCGCAGCGGCGTCGGCCCCCAGGGCGGCCAGCCGTTTCAGCAAAGCCGGCGTCGGCTGGCCGGCCGCATCGAGGCCGACCGACACCGGCATCAGCCTGGTCGAGACGGGTTTATCGGCGGCGCGCGCCCGCACCTGGGCGACGTGCGCACCCAGCCGGCGCGGCGAGGCGAAATTCGTGACAGCGGCACTCGCATCGGCCAGGCCCTGCGCGACGAGGCTCTCGGCGAGCGCGGCGGCGAAGGTCTCGCCCAGCTGCTTCAGCGCCTTGGGCGGCAGTTCTTCGGTAAAGAGTTCGACGAGAAGGTTTTGCGTGCTCATGCCGCCTCCTGCTTCGCCAGCATCGCCTGCACTTCCTCGGCCCATGCACGCGGCGCCATCGGAAATCCCAGCCGCGCGCGGCTGTCGAGGTAGCTCTTCGCCACCGCCCGCGCCAGATTGCGGATGCGGCCGATGTAGGCGGCGCGCTCGGTCACCGAGATCGCGCCGCGCGCGTCGAGCAGGTTGAAGGTGTGCGCGGCTTTCAAGACTTGCTCGTACGCCGGCAGCGCGAGCTGCGCGGCCATCAGTTCCTGCGCCTTTTTCTCGTGCGCGGCGAACGCGGTGAGCAGGAAATCGACGTCGCTGTGTTCGAAGTTGTAGGCGCTCTGCTCGACCTCGTTCTGGTGGTAGACGTCGCGATAGGTGAGCCCCCCGGTCCACACCAGGTCGTACACGCTCTCGGCCCCTTGCAGGTACATCGCCAGGCGCTCGAGCCCGTAGGTGATCTCGCCGGTGATCGGCTTCACGTCGATGCCGCCGACCTGCTGGAAATAGGTGAACTGGGTGACTTCCATGCCGTTCAACCACACCTCCCAGCCCAGCCCCCAGGCGCCGAGCGTGGGGTTCTCCCAGTCGTCCTCGACGAAGCGCACGTCGTTTTGCTTCAGATCAAAACCCAGCGCTTCGAGCGAGCCGAGATACAGCTCCAGAATGTCGGCCGGCGCGGGTTTCAGCACCACCTGGAACTGGTAGTAGTGCTGCAACCGGTTGGGATTCTCCCCGTAGCGGCCGTCCTTGGGGCGGCGGCTGGGCTGCACGTAGGCGGCTTTCCACGGCTCAGGCCCGAGCGCGCGCAGGAAGGTCGCGGTGTGCGAGGTGCCAGCGCCGACTTCCATGTCGTAGGGCTGCAGGAGCGCACAGCCGCGCTCGCCCCAGTAACGCTGCAGGGTGAGGATGATGTCCTGGAAGGTGGGTTTCACGGCGGGTGGGCGGCAAATCGGAAAACCGCGATTTTAGCGTGCCAGGGCAGGGTTCTACACGCTTGCCGCCTCCAGCGCCTCGATTTCCGCCGACAGCTCCAGCCAGGTTTCCTCTTCCTGCGCCAGTTCGGCATCGATCCGCTCCAGCCGGCGGCCGGCTTCGGCGATTTCGTCGAGCGGCAATGCCCCGGACAGGCGCGCTTCGAGTTCGGTCTTTTCCGCGTGCAGCGCGGCCACGCGGGCATCGGCGCGGTCGAGCTTCTGCCGCAGGGACTTGAGCTTGTTGCCGGACGGCGCGGGCTTTTTTGCCGTCACCGGCGCGGGCGCGGCTGCGCCTTCTGCCTGGTCGGCGGCTTTCAGGCTTTCGCGCACGCGCTTCGCCTCGTCCAGCAGATAACGCTGGTAGTCGTCCAGATCGCCGTCGAACG
The DNA here is from genome assembly GCA_020216925.1 of Thiobacillus sp. Lineage (GTDB taxonomy): Bacteria > Pseudomonadota > Gammaproteobacteria > Burkholderiales > Thiobacillaceae > Thiobacillus. Next base: position 9,813 of record JAIWOL010000156.1, read on the forward strand.
GCTCGACGCCGCCGCGCGTGACCAGCCAGAACTCGTCGCACACCGAGCGCAACAGGGCGCGGTCGTGGCTGACCAGCATGAGCGTGCCTTCGAATTCGTTCAAGGCCATCGCCAGCGCTTCGCGGGTGGCCAGATCGAGGTGGTTGGTCGGCTCGTCGAGCAGCAAGAGATTCGGCCGCTGCCACACCAGCATGGCGAGCACCAGTCGCGCCTTTTCACCGCCGCTCATCGTGCCCACCGGCTGCGCGACCATGTCGCCGTTGAAGTTGAAGCTGCCGAGGAAGGTGCGCAGATCCTGCTCCCTGCTGCTGAACTGGCCGGCGCCGCCGTTCGCAATGGTGTCGCGGGCGAGCCGGATCATGTGCTGCAGCGGCGTGTCGGCGGGGCGCAGCACGTCGAGTTCCTGCTGCGCGAAGTAGCCGATGTTGAGGCCACGCCCCTCGATCACTTCGCCCGCGACCACCGGCAGGGTGCGGGCGATGGTCTTGACCAGCGTCGACTTGCCCTGGCCGTTGGCGCCGAGGATGCCGATGCGCTGGCCGGCGAACACCGACTTGCTGACGTGCCGCACGATCACCGTCGGTCCGGTGCCGCCCGCGGGGGACGGATAGCCGAAGCTGGCGTCGTCGATGGTCAGCATGGGGTTGGGCAGGTTCTGCGGTGCCTTGAATTCGAAGCTGAAGTCCGCGCTCGCCAGCATGGGCGCGAGCTTTTCCATGCGCTCCAGCGCCTTGACCCGGCTTTGCGCCTGGCGGGCCTTGCTGGCTTTGGCCTTGAAGCGGTTGATGAAGGATTGCAGATGCGCGATCTTGTCCTGCTGGCGGGCGAACGCCGCCTGCTGCAAGGCCATCTGCTCGGCGCGCATGTCCTCGAAGGTGCTGTAGTTGCCGCCGTAGCGGGTGAGCCGGCCGTTTTCGATATGGATCGTGACCTTGGTCACGGCGTCGAGAAACTCGCGGTCGTGGCTGATCACCAGCAGGGTGCCGGGGTATTTCGCCAGCCAGCTCTCCAGCCACACCAGCGCGTCGAGGTCGAGGTGGTTGGTCGGTTCGTCGAGCAGCAAGAGGTCGGACGGGCACATCAGCGCCCGCGCCAACTGGAGCCGCATGCGCCAGCCGCCGGAAAAGCTGTTGACCGGCTGGTTCAGCTCGCGCACCTGGAAGCCCAGCCCGAGGATCAAGGCCTGCGCGCGCGACTGCGCGTCGTGCGCGCCGGCGTCGTGCAAGGCCATGTAGGCGTGCGCCATGCGCTCGCCGTCGTCGCTGGTCTCGGCGGCGGCCACTTCGCGCTGCGCTTCCATCAGCCGGGTATCGCCGGCAATGACGAAATCGGTCGCGGATTCGGAGGTTTCCGGCATGTCCTGCGCCACCTGCGCCATGCGCCACTGCGACGGCATCGAAAAGTCGCCGCGGTCTTCGTGCAGGCTGCCGTTGATGAGCGCGAACAGGCTGGATTTGCCGGCGCCGTTCTTGCCGACGAGGCCGACTTTTTCGCCGGGGTTGATGACCACCGAGGCGTTGTCGAGCAGCATCTTGGCGCCGCGCCGCAGGCTGAGATTCTTGAGGAGGATCATGCGCGGGATGGCACGCAGGGCGCGCTCATCAAAACCGGAAAGCCTGGATTCTACCCCGCGCCGCGCGGGTGTCCGCTGGCCGACGGTTGCTGTCGGGTTTCCGTCAGGGCATGACGCTGCACGTCACCCCGCGCCGGCCAACGCAGAGAGCAAGGCACTGTTCTGCATGGATTTTCCGGAAATTCGTTCAGCCCTACCGGGATGGCACACGGGTTGCAAGGTTTCAGGCAAACCTCTTCGTTGCATGGAGAACATCATGAAACTGCAATTCGGCAACAACCAGCTCGTCCTCGAATTCTCGGCCTCGCCCTTCGCGTGGTTTCACGGCCAGACCGAACGCATGAGCCTCACCAGCCTGTCACTGCTGTTCGTGCAATTCTCGCTGTTCGCCCGCCACGCCCACGCCTGATGCAGCTGGGTACGCGCACACGGGTGAGCGTCAGCCTGACCCCCTCGCCGTTCGGAGTGTTCCATGGCAGTACGGGCCGCATGACCATGTTCAGCCTCACGCTGCTGTTCGTCGAACTGCGCGTGTTGCGTCTCCTGCCCCGGCCCGGGTCTCCCTCCGCCCCGCTTTGGGAAAAGGACAAACGAAGCGCTTCACGCATCCTGGCCGATTAACGGCGAATTTCCAGCAGCGCCTCCAGCCCGCCCTGCGGACGATTGGCCAGCGTCACTTTCCACCCGTTCGTTTCCGCCAGCTGCCGCACGATTGCGAGCCCCAGGCCGGTGCCGCCGGTCGACAGCGCGCGCGAGGCTTCCAGCCGGTAGAACGGCCGGAACACTTTTTCCAGCTGATCCTCGGGTATGCCCGGCCCGCTGTCGCGCACGACGATGCGCGCCAGACGCGGCGCGCATTCCAGCGCCAGCTCCAGCGTACCGCCACCGTAGCGTTGCGCGTTCTGGATCAGGTTGGCGACAATCTGCCGCAGGGCAATGGGTCCCGCCTCGACCGGGCAGGGCGCGCCGGCCTTGCAGGCTAGGCCGTGTTCGGCCGCCAGCCCGGACAGCCAGGCCGCGAGTTCGAGCCGCGATTTCGCCTCGGCCTGCGTGGTGCGCGCCAGTTCCAGATAGCCGGCAACCAGTTTGTTCATATCGGCCAGATCCGCCACTGCCCTGTCGATGCGTGCGGGACTCGGGTCGTCGCGCAGCATTTCCAGATTGAGCTGCAGCCGCGTCATCGGTGTGCGCAGGTCGTGCGAAATGCCGGCGAGCAGGGTGGTGCGGTTATCCAGCAGGTCGCGCACCTCGGCCGCCATGCGGTTGAAGCGGCGCGCCAGCTCGGCCAGTTCGGCCGGACCGGTTTCCGGCAGAGGCTCGGGCAGCTGGCCGGCGCCCACCTGCCGGGCGGCACGCGAGGCGCGCGCCAGCGGCACGGTGATGCGCCGCACCAGCAGCAGCGCCGTGAGCAGGCTGAGGAACGCGCCCAAGGTCACCACGGCAATCGCGGCAAGCGGCGGTTTTACGGCGTAGCGATCCGGGAAAAACCCCGCTTTCAGCGCGTGCCCGCCCACCGGGATATCGAGCCAGACCGAGGACGTGCCAGGCTGGCCGCGCAGTTCCACGTTTTCGCGCAGGCGACGCGACAGCGCGGATTCGATCTGGGCGCGAAAGGCAAACTGCGGCGCGTCTGCCGTTGCCGCCACCGGCACCGTGGTCAGACGCAGGCCGTGACGGCGTGCAAGCTCCCGTTCGAACGCCGGACGGGTTTCCGGCGGCAGTTCCACCCAGGTTTGCGCCGACAGCACGATGAGTCCGGCGAGATCGTCGGCTGAACGTTCGGCCACCGGCACGATCAGTGTGCGATACACCACCCAGCTTGCCGCAGCCTGGAACACGACGAAAGCTGCCGCGAGCGTGAGCGCGGTGCGCGCAAACAGCGAAGCAGCGAGCGGTTTCAAGCTATGCCCTGCGGTATGAACAGATAACCCTGGCCGCGCTGCGTGCGGATGTAGGCCGGATTGGCCGGATCGTCCTCGATCTTTTTGCGCAGGCGATTGACGCGCACGTCGATGCTGCGGTCGAAGGGATCGCGTTCGAAGCCGCGCAGCTGGTCCATGAGCCAGTCGCGGCTCAACGCGCGGTTGGCATGGGTGACAAAGATTTCCAGCAGTTCGTATTCGCCGGTGGTGAGTGGAATCTGCGCGCCATCGCGGGCCAGCGTGCGGGCGTCGAGGTTGACCACAAAGGGGCCGAATTTCACCAGCCGGGCGGCCTCGGCCGCTGGCGCTGCCCCGGCATGGCGCCGCAGCACGGCGCGGATGCGCGCCAGCAGCTCGCGCGGGTTGAACGGTTTGGGCAGGTAGTCGTCGGCGCCGACTTCAAGGCCGATGATGCGGTCGATGTCCTCGCCCTTGGCCGACAGCATGACGATGGGCGGAAAACCGGGTTGCGCGCGCAGGCGGCGGGCTATCGACAAGCCGTCTTCACCCGGCATCATCCAGTCGAGCACCACCAGATCGGGCAGGCGCTTCGCAAGCAGCGCGTCGAGCGCCTTCGCGTCTTCGGCAGTTTCCACCGCGTAACCGTGGCCCTGCAGGTATTCGGCGACCAGTTCACGAATGCCCGGATCGTCGTCGGTAACGTAGATCAGGTCTTTTTCCATGCGGCAAATATACCTTGCGGGGACTTCCCACTGCCGTTACACACTGTTACAAAACGGGCGCGCCGTGAAACACGGCGCTTACTTTCCTCGACCACACTGCAAAGCGTGGAAGCAAACAAGGCAACCACCGGAACGGAGACAAGGATGAACACTCGGTATTACGGCATTTTCGGAATCGCTGCCCTGGCCCTGGCAATCGCTGCCCCGGCTCATGCCGCGCCGGATTTTCCGTACGGCCCGATCATCCTGGTCAAGAAGCATCGTGACGAAGACCGCGACTATCGTCGCGACAGCCGCCCGGAAGACCGTCGCAGCCTGATGCGCGATGACGGTCATGACGACGCCTACGGCACCGGCTACGAACGTCGCAAGCAGAAACGCGATGACCGTGGCGATGACGATGACGATCGCCGCCGTCGCCGCCAAATCCAGTAACCCAAGAGGAGAGTCAGCATGAATACACGCCCCACCCCACTCACCGCCGCCCTGATCGCAGGCCTTGTTGCCGTGAGCAGCGCTCACGCCGGCCCCCGCGGCGATGGCGACGGTTTCGTCGCCCAGGCCCGGGTGCTGTCGAGCACGCCGATCTACGAAACCATCAACGAGCCGCGCCGCGAATGCTGGACGGAAACGGTCGGCTACGAGCGCACCACGGTGCGCGACGGCAACAACACTGGCGGGGCGATCCTCGGCGCCCTCGCCGGCGGGTTGATCGGCTCCACCGTCGGCAAAGGCAACGGCAAGGTCGCCGCTGCTGCCGTGGGCGCGGCCACCGGAGCCGTCGTCGGCGACCGCTGGAACGACGGCGCCGGTCGCTACGAATCGCGTCCTCGCCAGGTCGAGCGTTGCCAGGTGCAGAACAATTATCGTGACGTGATCACAGGCTACGACGTGCGTTACCGCTTCCAGGATCGCGAATACACCACCCGCCTCCCCTACGATCCGGGCAAGTGGCTGACACTGAACGTGAGCTTCCGCGTTGCCGAAAACCAGCGCGACGGCTGGAAATCCAGCCGCAACGACTGGTACGACTGATTTACCCGACCGCACAGGAGATCGCCATGCTACGCACACTCACTCTCGCTGCCAGCCTGCTCGCGACATCTGGCGCGGCACTGGCCTACGATGATTACGCTTACCGCCACGGCCGCGTGGTCTCGGTGCAGCCCAATGTCATCATCTCGTTCGGCACCCGCCACCACGATGGCTTCCGCATCCTGTACGAAAGCGGGGGACACCGCTACTGGACGCACAGCTATCACCGTCCTGGCCCGGTAATCGTATTGCCGCCCCGTCACATCACGCATATCCATCACTCGCGCCATCACGGCTGGGATGATCGTCGCGACTGGCGCGACGACCGGCGAGACTGGCGGCATGACAGGCAGCACGACTGGCGTGACCATCATCGCCACGGCCGCCACGATTGAACCTTACCCGCCGCCAGCCCGGGCTGCGGGGGTTTTCGTGCGCATTTGCCCCCGCACCTGAAAGCGCACGCTGTCGAGCACCCTGCCATCCTCATCGCCACGGAGTTGCAGCACATGCGGCCCGGCCACGGGCGCCCAGGGTATGGGTTGACTTGCCGCGCCGAGTCGCTGGCCATCGATAAAGAATGCCGCGCGCTCCCCCGCGGTGGCTTCGAGGTAGATGCGCTGCATGGCAAACGGAATGTCCGGATCGAGCGCGAGGATGGCACCGTCGCCCGGATAGGCGATGCGCGGCTCCGCCGAAGGCACGCCGCGGCGCGATGGCGCGCTGCCGGCAAGAAACCATTCATCGTCCTTGCGCGCCAGCCCGGACGGCGACATCGGCGGGCCTGCGTTGGCAGGCGGCAGCATCAGCATCACGTCCAGCCAGACGGGCGCAGCGCCCGTCACGCCTGACACGCCGCGCATCGGGCGGCCATCGAAGTTGCCCACCCACACTCCAACCGTGACGCGGCGCGAAAACCCCACGCACCAGTTATCGCGCATGTCCTTGCTGGTGCCGGTTTTCACGGCACTCCAGAACGGCGTGGCAAGCGGGTTTTCCAGACCGAAGCTAAGGCTGCGCGCGCCACGGTCGGCGAGGATGTCGGAGACGACAAAGGCCGCAGCCGGGTCGATGACGCGCCTCGCGGTCGCGGCGCGCTGCGGCCGCGCATGCGCCTCTTCGGCCCGTCCGCCATTGGCCAGCGTGCGATAGGCATTGGTCAGCGACCACAGATCGACCTCGGGCGAGCCCAGCGCCAGCGCGTAGCCGTAGAAATCGGCTTCCTGCGCAAGCGGCAGGCCCAGCGCGCGCAGCCTGTCGTGAAAAGAATCGAGCCCGACCAGCAGCAGCGCGCGCACGGCCGGCACATTCAAACTGCCCGCCAGCGCGGTGCGCACGGAAACGCGCCCGCGAAAACGGCGGTCGTAGTTCTGCGGCACGTATTGGCCAGACGGCGTGGCAATGGCGACGGCACTGTCGTCGAGTTGCGACGCCGCCGTGAGAATGCCCTGTTCGATGGCCTGCGCATACAGAAAAGGCTTGAGCGTGGAACCGGCCTGGCGCAGCGCGCGCACGCCGTCGACGAACTGCTGGCGCGCGCCGTGCCGGCTGCCGACATAGGCGAGCACGTCGCCGCTGGCGTTGTCGAGCACCAGTACCGCGCCGTCCTCCACGTCTTCGGCCTGCAGCGTCGCAAGCTGCGAAGCGAGCGCGGCCTGCACGCGCCGCTGCAAGCCTGCGTCGAGCGTGGTGCGCACACGGTCGCCCGGCTTGAGCGCCAGGCGCGCGGCCAGATGCGGGGCTTCGTCGATCATGCGGGTGCGCGCCAGGCGTCCGGCAAATACGGCCTGCGCGAGGCGCGCCAGGCGCGCACAGTCAGCCGCTGCCAGCCGCGCCCCGCGGCAGG
>JAIWOL010000157.1 GCA_020216925.1 Thiobacillus sp.
TTGATGGTGCCGACGGCGAGACTCGAACTCGCACGACCAAGGTCACTACCCCCTCAAGATAGCGTGTCTACCAATTCCACCACGTCGGCCACTGGACTGTCGTCCGGAGGTTGCTGCTGAATAAAACGTGTTACTGCGGGATCTCACCTGCCTTGGAGGCATTCGCAGGTGCCTGCACCGGAGCGGGCGCAACCTGTGCGGGAGCCGGGATACTGGCACGGTCAACCACGCTGTCGCCCGGTTTGTGGTGTTGAAGCCCGAAAAAAGCCAGCCCCAGGCTAGTCAGGAAAAACAGCGTGGCGAGCACCGCAGTGCTGCGACTGAGGAAATTTGCGGATCCGCTCGCCCCGAAAAGACTGCCAGCCGAACCGCTACCGAATGCCGCCCCCATATCGGCACCCTTGCCCTGCTGCAACAGCACCAGAACGATGACGCCAAGCGCCACGACGATATGAACGATCCAAACCAGAGTTTCCATGAGTATTCCGCCTATTGAGCGGCTGCCCTGCAGATTGCCACAAACTCGTCAGCGACGAGCGATGCCCCGCCGATGAGGCCGCCATCAATATCCGGCTGAGCCATTAATTCTGCCGCATTCGACGCTTTGACGCTACCCCCGTATTGGATCGTGAGGCCTTCGGCAACGGTCGCATCGAGTGCTGCGATCTTGCCGCGAATGAAGGCATGCACGGCTTGGGCCTGCTCTGGGCTCGCGGTTTTGCCGGTGCCGATCGCCCAGACCGGTTCGTACGCCACGACGGCTTTTGCCAGGGAATCCACACCGGCCATCCTGATCACGGCGTCGAGCTGCTGCGCGACGACTTGCTCTGTGATACCCGATTCACGCTCATCGAGCGACTCGCCGACACACAAGATGGGCGTCAGGCCGGCAGCCTGCGCGGCCATATATTTCTTCGCCACCAGTTCGTCGTTTTCGCCGTACAGGCTGCGGCGCTCGGAGTGTCCAACGATCACGTAGGTACAGCCAAAATCCAGCAACATTGCAGAAGAGACTTCGCCTGTGTACGCGCCCTTGGGGTGTTCGGACAGATTCTGGGCGCCCCAGGCAATAGAGGACCCGGCCAGTGCCGACTGTACCTGCGCAAGGTAGGGAAACGGCACGCATACCGCGGCTTCCACGCCTGCCAACGCGGGCTTGATCGCGGCGAGCAGCGCAGCGTTGTCAGCCAGGCTGCCATGCATTTTCCAGTTTCCGGCCACGAGCTTCTTGCGCATCGTTACTGTCCCAGGCGATAGTCCGCCTTACAAAAGTCCGCGATGTTAAACGCGGCACGCCTGACGGTCAACCGCCACGCTCGTCGCGGCTGCGCCGGGTCAGCCGAAGCGCCTGGCGGATGCGACCTTGTGAATTTTTTAATCCAACGCGTGCCGCACGGTGTGACAAAAGTTGGGTGACCTCACTGCCAATGAAAAAGCCCGTGGGCGACTTTTTCATTGGGCTAGGCGCTTATCCCCCAATCGCCCGGCTGACAGCCTCTGCGATGGTGCGCGCCCAGTGCTGGGCGTCGGCATTTTCGCGCGATTCGACCATGACACGGATGACGGGCTCGGTGCCCGACGCGCGCAAGACGACTCGCCCACTGCCGTTCAGGGCCGTTTCCGCTTCGCCGATAGCCGACTGCACCCCGGGTATGTCGTCGAGTTTGACATCTCGCCTTGTCGGCACATTGATCATCACCTGCGGGTAGGTTTGCAGGTCTGCGGTGAAGGCTTCCAGCGTTTCTCCTGTCTCGCGCAAGGCGCGCAGCACCTGGAGCGCGGAGACGATACCATCGCCCGTAGTGTGTTTGTCCAGACAGAGGATGTGACCCGAGGTTTCGCCGCCCAGGGTCCAGCCATTGGCCTGCAGGCGCTCCAGCACGTAGCGATCGCCGACCTTGGCGCGCTCAAAGGGAATATGCAGACGTTGCAGCGCATGTTCGGTCCCCAGGTTGGTCATCAGCGTACCCACCACCCCACCCTTCATGTAGCTGCACTGGATACGGTGACGCGCGATTACGTAAACGAGCTGGTCGCCGTCGTAGATACGGCCTTTTGCGTCAGCCATCATCAGCCGGTCGCCGTCGCCGTCGAGCGAAATGCCCAAATCGGCGCGATGCGTCTTCACTGCATCAGACAGGGTCCGGGTGTGGGTCGCCCCGCATTCTTCATTGATGTTCAAGCCATTGGGCGCATTGCCGATGGCGATCACTTCTGCGCCCAGTTCATGCAGGACGTGCGGGGCGATGTGATAGGTGGCCCCATTGGCGCAATCGACCACGATACGCAGGCCGCGCAGATCGAGGTGGTTGGGGAAGGTGCTCTTGCAGAATTCGATATAACGTGCGGGGGCGTCCTCGATGCGACGCGCCCGCCCCAAATGCCGAGCTTCTACCGTTGTGATGGGGTGATCGAGCCTGGCCTCGATGGCTTCCTCTACACTGTCTGGCAGCTTCTGACCGCTTTCGGAAAAAAACTTGATCCCGTTGTCCTCGAAGGGGTTGTGCGAGGCCGAGATCACCACGCCAGCCTGCAGTCGCAGCGCACGGGTGAGATAGGCGACTGCCGGCGTCGGCATCGGGCCGGTCATCAGGACATTGACGCCAGAAGCGGCAAAACCTGCTTCCAGCGCAGCTTCCAGCATGTAACCCGAAATGCGCGTGTCCTTGCCGATCAATACCGTGGGATGCTGATTGGGCGGCAACCTGCCACGGTCGGCCACCAGAACCTGACCGGCCGCATAGCCAAGGTGCATGACGAATTCTGGAGTGATCGGGGATTCTCCCACTCTGCCCCTTACGCCATCAGTGCCAAAATATTTGCGCCCCATCTCAAACTTCCTCCAAAGCATTCCACACAGCCAGCGCATCGCGCATGGCCGAAACATCATGGACACGCACGATGCGCGCCCCTCGCAAAACGGCTGCCAGATGCGCTGCCACACCGGCGAATTCGCGCGCCAGCACTGTCCGCCCCGTCAGGCTGCCAAGCATGGACTTGCGCGACATGCCAACCAGTACCGGCACCCCCAGTCCGACAATCTGCGACAACCTGGCGAGCAACATCAGGTTGTGTTCCAGGCGCTTGCCAAACCCGAAGCCGGGGTCGACCACTAGCCTAGCACGGTCGATGCCCGCCGCCTCGCACAGTGCAATCCGTTCCTGGAGAAAGCCCGTTACCTCCTCCATCACGTTGTCGTAGGCGGGCGCGACCTGCATGCTGCCCGGCTCGCCACGCATATGCATCAGACAAACTGCGGCTTGCGAGGCCGCCAGCGTTTCCAGTGCCGTGGGTGCACGCAGGGCAGATACATCGTTGATCATGGCCGCGCCTGCTGAAAGTGCGGCCTGCATGACCTCAGGTTTACGGGTATCCACCGACACGACCAGCCCCCGCCGCACGAGCGCTTCGACAACTGGCAGAACGCGTCCAATCTCTTCATCTACCGGAACAGGCTGGGCACCGGGCCGCGTCGACTCTCCTCCCACATCAAGAATATCGGCCCCCGCTTCAACAAGCTTGAGTGCATGGTCGATAGCGGCTCCGGCTGCCAGACAGCGGCCACCATCCGAAAAGGAATCCGGCGTGGTGTTGACGATCCCCATGATCAGGGGGCGCGAGAGTGAAAGACGATATTCGCCAGCGTGGAGGACAGTCATAAAAATAGGGAGGCCAAAGCCTCCCTATTGTAGTCGCCCTGTCTTTCGCGGAATCAGGTTTCCTGCACCTGTTGCGCCGTGGGCGCCGGTGCACTGGGCTTGTCGCCACCGCTGGCCGGCGGCTGGCTGCTGCTTACCGGTTTGGGTGGCCGCACGGGACGGCCGGCCATGATGTCGCCGATCTGATCGGCATCGATGGTTTCGTATTCAAGCAATGCGCTCGTCATGGCTTCAACCTTGTCGCGGTTCTCGGTCAGTATCTTCTTGGCCAGCGCATACTGCTCGTCGAGAATGCGGCGGATTTCCGCGTCGACTTTCTGCATGGTCGCTTCGCTCATGTTCTTGTGCGTGGTTACCGAACGTCCAAGAAACACTTCGCCTTCGTTTTCACCGTACACCATGGGCCCAAGCGCATCCGACATGCCATAGCGCGTCACCATGTCACGGGCAATGCTTGTGGCACGCTCGAAGTCGTTCGATGCTCCGGTCGAGATGCTGCCGACGAAGACTTCCTCTGCAACCCGGCCACCAAAGAGCATGGCGATCTGATCGAGCATCTGGTCTTTGTAGAGGCTGAACCGGTCCATTTCCGGCAGGGACATGGTCACCCCCAGTGCGCGGCCACGCGGAATGACCGTAACCTTGTGCACCGGGTCGCAGCCGTCCAGAATCATGCCGATCACGGCATGACCAGATTCGTGATACGCCGTTTTTTTCTTGTCTTCCTGCGTTATCACCATGGACTTGCGCTCTGCGCCCATGAAGATCTTGTCCTTGGCCTGTTCGAAATCGTTCATGTCGACCAGGCGTTTGCTGCTGCGCGCCGCGAAGAGCGCGGCCTCGTTGACGAGGTTTGCCAAATCCGCGCCGGACATGCCCGGGGTACCGCGCGCCAGGATATCGGCCCGCACGTCCGGCGCAACCGGTACTTTGCGCATGTGGACCAGCAAAATCTGCTCACGGCCACGGATGTCGGGCAGGCCCACCACCACTTGGCGATCAAACCGGCCCGGCCGCAGCAGGGCCGGATCGAGGACGTCCGGGCGGTTGGTTGCTGCAATCACGATGACACCGGTGCTGGCTTCGAAACCATCCATTTCGACCAGCAACTGGTTCAGGGTTTGCTCGCGTTCGTCATTGCCGCCCCCCAGGCCGGCCCCGCGCTGGCGTCCGACCGCGTCGATCTCGTCGATGAATATGATGCAAGGGGCGTTTTTCTTGGCCTGTTCGAACATGTCGCGAACGCGCGCCGCGCCCACGCCGACGAACATTTCGACGAAGTCCGAGCCCGAAATGCTGAAAAACGGCACCTTGGCCTCACCAGCGATCGAACGCGCCAGCAGGGTTTTGCCCGTGCCCGGGGGCCCCACCATCAGCACGCCGCGAGGGATGCGGCCGCCCAGTTTCTGGAACTTGGACGGGTCTTTCAGAAAATCGACCAGTTCGGCGACGTCTTCCTTGGCTTCGTCGCAGCCCGCAACGTCGGCAAAGGTGACCGGGTTGGCGTTTTCGTCGAGCAGGCGCGCACGGCTCTTGCCAAACGAAAACGCGCCACCACGCCCACCGCCCTGCATCTGGCGCATGAAGAAAATCCATACACCAATCAGAAGCAGCATGGGAAACCACGAAATGAACAGACTCATCAGGAACGACGGTTGCTCTTCGGGCTTGGCATCAATCTGTACGCCGTTTTTCAGCAGATCGGACACCATCCAGGGGTCGCTCGGCGCATAACTGGTGAAACGCTGGCCATCACTGCGTTCACCTTTGAGAACGTTACCTTCGATGGTCACCTTGGTAATTTGCTGGGAGCGGACTTCCTCGATGAACTGCGAGTACGGCATCTGTGACTGCGCGCTGCGTTGTGCACCGAACTGGTTGAATACCGTCATCAACACGACGGCGATAATCAACCAGATGGCAATATTCTTGGACAGATTGTTCACATATGCTCCTTCGCGCCGCTGCGGCACTTTGCTTTCACGTCGAAACCGACGAATTTAGACTCATTCTAAACCTATTCGTCCGCGCTTGTCACGGCAACAGTGCCGTTATCCCGTAGCCGGCGGCCCAGCAAATAAACCTCCGAGCTGCGATCGCGCGAGGCGTCCGGTTTGCGGATCAGGACCTGCTCGAACGCAGCCTGCATCTGGCGGCGAAAATCTTCAAATCCGACGCCTTGAAACACTTTGACGAGAAAACAGCCGCCAGGTTTCAACCAATGTACCGCGAAATCCAGTGCCAGTTCGCACAATTCGTAATGACGGGCCTGATCCCGCAGGCCCACGCCACTCATATTGGGCGCCATGTCGCTCAGTACAAGGTCGGCCCGGGCCTGACACAGTCGCGCTTCCAGCCAGTGCAGGGATCCTGAATCGGTGAAGTCGCCTTCCAGACTTTCCACCCCTGGCATGGGCGCCACGGGCAAAAGATCGATTGCCAGCACCCTGCCCTGCCGTTTCAGCTTTTGCACGGCAACCTGGCACCAGCTTCCGGGTGCCGCCCCCAAATCCACAACCGTCATGCCCGGTTTCAGCAACCGGTCCCGAATATCGATTTCCAGCAGCTTATAGGCCGCTCGCGACCGATAACCGTCAGACTGGGCCTTCTTGACGTAGGGGTCGGTCACGTGCTCGTGCATCCATGCACTGCCGGATTTGGTTCGCTTTGGCTTTTGCGCCATGTCTGTCCGCTCTATCGGCTACAATCCGGCCTCGATTGAAGGAATGTGCATGAAATCACTCTCCCCCGCGCAACGGCAATATCTCAAGGGTGTGGCCCACGGGCTGCAACCGGTGGTCATGATCGGGAGTCAGGGCCTGACGCCTTCGGTGTTGAATGAAGTTGACCGCAGCCTCAGCGCACATGAACTGATCAAGATCAAGGCTGCCAGCGACGAAGTCGGCATCCGCCGCGCCTGGATGGATGAAATTTGCCACGCAACCGGGGCGGCGCCTGTGCAGCAGATTGGCAAGATTCTGGTGATCTACCGGACGGCAGAACGCCCCGTCATCCCACTGCCAAAATAAGCCGGGGATCAGCGGCCGAGTCCTGCTCGCCACACCAGCAACACCCCTAATGCACTCTGGATCAGGTAGACGATGCTGGAGACACCATGCCAGCGAGCGAAGCGGTCTGCGAACACGCTTTGCATCACAGCCAGCGGCATGGCCTGATCCTTGAGGCTTTGCATGATAGGCGCAATGCCGAAATGACTCGCCGCCGTCAGCGCCAGCATCAGCGCAACCACCCAGAAAAACAGGGTTTTCAGCGCGCTGCCGCCATCACGAATCAGTCGGTATAGCAACAGGTAGCTGGCTGCGGCCAGACCGATCCAGGCGCCCAGTTCGAACAGTCTGCCGGCGAGATTGCCCGCCAGTTGCTTGTCATCAAGACTGGCAAAGAGCACGGGAGCGGCCACATAGCCTATGGCCCACATGCCGCCGATCCACAGGACCAGCAGCACGCTGGCCAATCCGTCCCAGAAGCGCTTCATTTATTTGTATTTCACGTCGAGCACTTCGTACTGCCGCACGCCCCCCGGGGCCTGTACGTCGACAGTATCGCCGGCGTATTTGCCGATCAATGCGCGGGCAATGGGCGAGGACACGGAAATTTTCCCTGCCTTGATGTCCGCCTCGTCTTCACCCACGATCTGATAGGTGACGCTGTCGCCCGATTCGACATCTTCCAGCTCGACAGTGGCAGCGAACACGATGCGGCCTTCCGCGTCGAGCGTGGTCGGGTCGATGATCTGCGCGTTCGAGAGCTTGCTTTCGAGTTCTGCAATACGGCCTTCAATGAAGCCCTGTTTTTCCTTGGCGGCATCGTATTCGGCGTTTTCTGACAGATCGCCCTGCGCGCGCGCCTCGGCGATTGCCTGAATCACGGCAGGCCGCTCGACCGCTTTCAGATGCTGCAATTCGATGCGGAGCTTCTCCGCACCCACAACGGTAAGTGGAATCTTGTTCATGAGAATACCTTGCTGGGTTCAATGCAGGCGCTGGTGCAGCGACTGCAGGGAATAGACTTCGAGTTCGCTGCCGTGGCGCATGCCCATGCAGGCAGCATATGCACCGGCCAGTGTGGTGAAATACACCACACGTCGCGCGAGTGCTTCGGCGCGGATGGCGTAGGAGTCCTTCACGGCCTTCTTGTCTTCGACGACGTTGACAATGAAATCGATATCGCCGTTCTTGATCATGTCGACGATGTGCGGCCGGCCTTCCTTGACCTTGTTGACCACCGCCACGGGGATGCCTGCGGACTCGATCACCTGTGCCGTCCCACGGGTGGCAACGAGGCTGAAACCCAGGTCCCGCAGACTCTGCGCAACCTGGACCACGGCCTCGCGGTCTCCTGAGCGCACGCTGATAAACGCGCGTCCACCGGCTTTGGGCAGTCCGTCGCTCGAAGCAAGCTGGGATTTGACGAAGGCTTCACCGAAATTGTCGCCCACGCCCATCACTTCTCCGGTGGACTTCATTTCCGGACCAAGAATGGTGTCGACGCCAGGAAATTTGCGGAACGGGAATACCGCTTCTTTTACGGCGTAGTACGGCGGGATGATTTCCTGGGTGAATCCCTGAGATTCGAGTGAAATACCTGCCATCGCCCGCGCCGCAATTTTTGCAAGCGGGGCGCCAATGGCCTTGGACACATAGGGCACCGTGCGCGATGCACGTGGATTGACTTCCAGCACGTAGACCGTGTCGCCCTGAATGGCGAACTGCACATTCATCAGGCCGCACACCTTGAGCGCCTTGGCCATGGCCACCGTCTGACGGCGCAGTTCATCCTGCAATGCAGTCGACAAACTGTAGGGAGGCAGCGAACAGGCCGAGTCGCCGGAATGCACGCCAGCCTGTTCGATGTGCTGCATGATGCCGCCGATCACGACTCGCTCGCCATCGGATAGTGCATCGACGTCGACCTCGATGGCGTCGTTGAGAAAACGGTCGAGCAGGACCGGGCTGTCGTTGGATACTTTCACTGCTTCGGTCATGTACCGGCGCAGGTCGGCTTCTTCACGCACGATTTCCATCGCGCGCCCGCCCAGCACGTAGGACGGACGCACCACCAGCGGATAGCCGATTTCCTCTGCCATGCGGATGGCGCTGTCGGGGTTGCGCGCGGTGCGGTTGGGCGGCTGTTTCAGTCCCAGGTCGTGCAGCATCTTCTGGAAACGCTCACGGTCTTCTGCCGCGTCGATCATGTCCGGGCTGGTACCGATGATGGGCACGCCGTTTTTTTCCAGATCGCGCGCCAGCTTCAGCGGCGTCTGGCCGCCGTACTGCACGATCACGCCAACGGGTTTTTCTATGCGGACGATTTCGAGTACGTCCTCCAGCGTCAGCGGTTCGAAGTAGAGGCGGTCTGAGGTGTCGTAGTCGGTCGACACGGTTTCCGGATTGCAGTTGACCATGATGGTCTCGAAACCGGATTCGCGAAGCGAGAGCGCCGCATGCACGCAGCAGTAATCGAATTCGATGCCCTGACCGATGCGGTTCGGCCCACCGCCCAGCACCATGATCTTCTTGCGGTCGCCGGGATGCGATTCGCATTCTTCCTCGTAGGTCGAATACATGTATGCGGTCTGCGTGGCGAATTCGGCAGCGCAGGTGTCGACGCGCTTGTAGACCGGGTGGATCGCCAGTTCGGTACGGCGCGCCCTTACGGCATGCTGGTCCGTATTCAGCAACTTCGCCAGACGCCGATCGGAAAAACCTGCTCGTTTCAGGCCGCGCAATTCATCCGTATCGATATCGGCAAGCGTGCGTCCGGCCAGCGCAGCTTCCATTTCAATCAAGCCTTGAATCTGATCGAGGAACCAGAGATCGATTTTCGAGACGGCATAGATCTCCTCCACGGTCATGCCGATACGGAAGGCATCGGCCACGTACCAGATACGTTCCGGCCCGGGCGACATGAGTTCCGCCTCGATCTCGTCGCGATCGCTGGTTTTCGGGTCGAGGCCATCGGCTCCGACCTCCAGGCCGCGCAACGCTTTTTGCAACGATTCCTGGAACGTCCGGCCCATCGCCATCACCTCGCCCACCGATTTCATCTGGGTGGTCAGGCGGTCGTCAGCCTGAGGAAATTTTTCGAAGGCGAACCGCGGAATCTTGGTGACCACGTAATCAATGGATGGCTCGAACGAGGCCGGGGTGGCGCCGCCGGTGATGTCATTCTGCAATTCGTCGAGGGTGTAGCCGACCGCCAGCTTGGCCGCCACCTTGGCGATGGGAAAACCGGTTGCCTTGGATGCCAGCGCGCTTGACCGCGAGACGCGCGGATTCATTTCGATCACGACCATGCGGCCATCCGCCGGATTGATGGAG
>JAIWOL010000089.1 GCA_020216925.1 Thiobacillus sp.
AACTGCACGTTGGAGCCGCCGGTGTCGACACCGATTTCACGCAGCACCGCCAGGGATGCGTCGCGCATGATCTGGTATTCCTTGTCGGTGAGCGTCTGCGCGGGGGCGACAGTGATCGAATCGCCTGTGTGCACACCCATCGGGTCGAAGTTCTCGATCGAGCAGATGACGATGCAGTTGTCCTTGCGGTCACGCACCACTTCCATTTCATACTCTTTCCACCCGAGCAGCGACTCCTCAATCAGGAGCTCATGCGTCGGACTGGCCTCCAGTCCCCGCTCGCAGATGGCGACGAATTCATCCTTGTTGTAGGCGATCCCCCCTCCCGATCCACCCATGGTGAACGAGGGCCGGATAATGGTGGGAAAACCAAGCACAGCCTGCACCTGCAGCGCCTCCTCCATGCTGTGGGCAATGGAAGAACGAGCCGAACCGAGCCCGAGTTTGGTCATGGCCGCCTTGAATTTTTCGCGGTCCTCGGCCTTGTCGATCGCTTCACGCGAGGCGCCGATCATTTCAACCCCATACTTTTCCAGCACGCCATGCCTGGCCAGATCAAGCGAGCAGTTGAGCGCGGTCTGCCCGCCCATGGTCGGCAACAGTGCAGAAGGTCTTTCCTTGGCGATGATCTTTTCAACCACCTGCCATGTGATCGGCTCGATGTAGGTGACGTCGGCCATGTCTGGATCGGTCATGATCGTCGCCGGATTGCTGTTGACCAGAATGACCTTGTAGCCTTCCTCGCGCAATGCCTTGCAAGCCTGCGCACCGGAGTAGTCAAATTCACATGCCTGCCCGATGACGATGGGGCCTGCGCCGATGATGAGTATGGATTGAAGGTCTGTGCGTTTGGGCATTATTCGGTGAGGCGTGAGGCGTGAGGCGCAAGGTGGTTCGCCATCGCACGGCTTAGCGCCCTTGCTCCATCATCGAAACAAAACGGTCAAAGAGATAGCCCACGTCATGCGGGCCGGGACTGGCTTCCGGATGCCCCTGGAAGCTGAAAGCCGGCGCATCAGTGCGCGCAATGCCCTGCAGGCTGCCATCAAACAGAGAAACATGGGTGCGGCGGATATTGTTGGGCAGCGTGGCGGCATCAACGGCAAAACCATGGTTCTGGCTGGTGATGGCGACACGGCCGCTGTCCAGGTCTTTGACCGGATGGTTGGCGCCATGATGGCCAAATTTCATCTTGACGGTTTTGGCGCCCGAAGCCAGCGCCAGCAGTTGATGCCCCAGACAAATCCCGAATGTCGGCACGTGCGATGCGACGATTTCACGGATCGCAGCAATGGCGTAGTCGCAAGGTTCGGGATCACCCGGCCCGTTCGACAGGAACACGCCGTCTGGCTTCAGGGCCAGCGCCTCGGCAGCGGTAGCGGTAGCGGGCAAGACGGTCAGGCGACAGCCGCGCTGCGCCAGCATCCGCAGAATGTTGCGTTTTACGCCGTAGTCGAACGCCACGACATGGAAACGGGGCGCAGTCTGACGGCCATACCCCTTGCCGAGTGCCCATTCGGACTCATCCCAGTCATACGCGGTCGATGCGCTCACCACCTTTGCCAGATCCATCCCCGCCAATCCCGGAAAAGCACGCGCATGTTCGAGCGCCTGGGCCTCGTCCACCTTGCCGGCCATGATGCAGCCATTCTGGGCGCCTTTTTCACGAAGTATGCGAGTCAGGCGGCGCGTGTCGATATTGGCAATGGCGACGATATTCTGGGCAGCCAGGTAATCCCCAAGCGACTGGCTGGCCCTGAAATTGGAATGAAGACGCGGCACATCCCGAACCACCAGACCGGCGGCATGGATGCGATCAGCCTCGACATCTTCGGGGTTGACGCCGGTATTCCCGATATGGGGATAGGTCAGGGTAACGATCTGCCGGGAGTAGGATGGGTCAGTGAGAATTTCCTGATAGCCGGTCAAGGCAGTATTGAACACCACCTCGCCGGATGCAGTGCCTTCGGCGCCCAGCGAAAGGCCGCGAAACACCGAACCGTCAGCAAGAACAAGGATGGCGGGTTGGGTTCCAGACAAGGGGACGCTCCGTAAGACAGGTGACAAAATTCAGGCGAGCCGTTTTCACGGCCCGCCTGAATTTGTAGTGCGCGGATTGTAGCCTATCGGACGGTGGGCATCAATGCCGGGCCCGTCTGGGCGGCGGGTTCAGGACTGCAAATGTTCCAGTCCCCCATCCATGTCGAGCTCGGTCAATTCGGTAAACCCGCCGATACATTTGCCTTCCACCACGATCTGTGGAACCGTGCGCGCACCATTGGTGACAACGCCAAATTCCTTCATGGCTTCACGATCGAGGTCGATTCGCACCTCGTCGTAAGCGATGCCACGTTTATCGAGGAAAGCCTTGGCCTTGACGCAAATGGGACAGGTACCGGTGCTGTATACCTTGACTTGATTCATGAGATCACCCGCAGGTCAGTTGAGATTCAAAACATCGCGCATATTGTAGAGACCCGGCGCGCGTCCCTGCAGCCATTTGGCCGCACGCAGCGCACCCTGCGCGAAGGTGGCGCGACTGCTGGCCTTGTGGGTCAGTTCGACGCGCTCGCCTGCCCCAGCGAACAGCAGCGTATGATCGCCCACGATGTCCCCACCGCGCACAGTGGCAAAACCGATGGTCTTCGGATCTCGCTCACCCGTCACCCCTTCGCGCCCGTAGACAGCGCACTGCGCGAGATCGCGCCCGATTGCTCCGGCCACCGCGCGTCCCAAGCCAAGCGCGGTGCCTGAAGGCGCATCGATTTTATGTCGATGATGGGCCTCGATGATTTCAATGTCATAGCCTTCATCCAGCACCTGCGCGGCAAGCTCTGCCAGCTTCATCAGCAGATTGACGCCGACGCTCATGTTGGGTGAAAACACCACGGGAACATGTCGCGCGGCTGTGTTGATACGGGCTATACCGGCATCATCGAAACCGGTTGTACCGATGACCAGGGGCACACCCGCTTCGACACAGGCGTCCAGATACGCAAAGGTGGCTTCGGGCCGGGTGAAATCGATGAGCGCATCTGCGCCGGGCAAGACATCCTCAGGCCGCGCAGAAACGTGTACTCGGCTCAGCCCGCCCCAGGCCGCCTCGGCATCCTGCCCCAACAGAGGGCTGCCGGGACGGTCAAGCGCAGCGTGCAGGCTGCAATCCGGGTCGGCATTGACCGCTTCAATGAGGGTTCGGCCCATGCGGCCGGACACACCCGCCAGCGCGATTTTCAGATTCAAGGCCGTGCTCCACGCAGGATGGACAGTACTTTTTCCTGCACGATCAGCCAGCGGCCATCACGAGAAACGAGCTTCAATTGCTTCACCACCGCGTCACGGTAGCTGTCCGAACGATAGAACTGGTTGAATGTGACCGTCGCGCTCCCGTCGTCATTGCGCTCGACCGAGGGCGAATCAATACGCAAGTCGATATTCGTCGACATGCCCAGCAGCAGTTTGCGGCGTTTTTCCCAATCGCCACGACTGGAATAACCGACGGGAACGAACTCGGCGTCGTAGGCAGCCAGATAAGCTGACTCATTGCGCGCGGCCCAGGCTTTTGCCCAGGCATCGACCGCTTGCAACACGGCATCGTCGTCGAGCCCAGCCGGCTGCGTGTCCGGAAAAGGCGGAATGACATCCGGCCGAATCCGCTCGACGTCGGTTTCTACGATCATGCCTGGCGGGGGTTCCGGTTTAACACGCGGATCGACATACGCCGGGGCATTCGGTGGACTGGGCAACGGCGCCACAATTGTTGCGGCGGATTGCGCCGTGGGGCCGACTGCGGGCGGCGGCGCGCCAGCCGGCTGGGGCACCGCCGGTCGCACGGCGGCGCTCTCGGCAAAAACAGTCTCCCGTGCAACCGGCTTGTCTGCAGCGGGGACAGGTTTGCCGGTTGCCGCGGCAGGCAACGCACCTGCCTGGGCTGACGCAACCTGCGTATTTGCTGTCCGGGCGGACTCGGCCACCCCGGACGCCGATATCTCAGACGCGGGGGGGACGGCCGGCAGATCGCCTTCTATGCGTGCCAGCGTGTCGCCTTCGAAAAACAGGGTGATGCGCTTTTGTTCGGTCAACTGGCCGGATTTGTAATACAGATAGACATAGTCCCATCGGTCTGTGCGAAAGGGATCAACCACCAGTGGCGTGCCAAGCAGAAAACGAACCTGGGCACGGTTGAGTCCGATCTTCAGCCGCGCGACATTTTCCTGGTCAAGGGCATTGCCCTGCTGAACGTCGATACGATGCGGCCCAATCCTCGGAACAGAACATCCTGCAACCAAGCCAAGAAATAAAAGGGGGAACAGAATTCGACGCATAGCCCGAAACCGGTAAGGGTTCAGTCGTTTTCAAAAGAACGTATGATAGCGTATTAGCGTTTTCCATCCGGAGCCCACCTTGAGTAATCCATCCGACCTTAAGAACATCGGCCTCAAGGCTACGCTGCCCCGACTGAAAATCCTTGATCTGTTCGAACAAAGCGACAAACGGCACATGACAGCCGAGGAGGTATACCGCCTTTTATCTGACGAAGGCCAGGATATCGGGCTGGCAACGGTCTACCGCGTTTTGACGCAATTCGAGCAGGCTGGCCTGTTGATGCGCCACCATTTCGACAGTGACAAGGCGGTTTTCGAACTCAATCACGGCGAACATCACGACCATCTTGTCTGCCTGCAATGCGGGAAAGTGGAAGAGTTCATGGATGCCGAGATAGAGAAACGCCAGCAGCGCATTGCAAAAGACCGCGGGTTCAGCATCCATGATCATTCATTGCAGATCTATGCCGACTGCATCAAGGACAACTGCCCGAATCGCAAGCCCGGGGAGCCTCGTCACCGCTGATACGGGGCCAGCGCCTCGCACAAATGCGCCACGCCGTTTATCAAGCGTGGCGTGGCACGATGAAGCCGGTCTGAATCCACCTGGATGAAAGCCCGTTTCCGCACTGCGGGCAGTTGAGAAAACGACTGCCAATGGGCCTGCATGTCGGCGCTTTCAATGCTGCCGGCAATCAGTCCGGGCATCCGCAGCAGGACAGCTTCGCGCGACACGACCGGTGCCACGCTGTCGAGATCGTCGAAGAGATTGCGGGCACCGCAAACACGCAGCGCCTCGCTGATCCAGTGCTGACCGCCAACCGTCATCAACGGCCGGTCCCAGATTTGATAGAAAACCGGCAAGAGGGTTTTTTTCGCATAGCGCCTTTTGAGTCCGCTCAGCTCCGTTTGGTAGGTCTGCGCTGCCTTGCTGCCTGCCTCGGGGTGACCGGTGGCCGTTCCTAGCAATTTCAGCAGGCGCGAAACATCGTCCAGCCGGGCCGCTTCCGTGCGCAAGACCGGGATGCCGAGCCGCGCGATGCCATGCAGATCCGCCGCACGGTTGCCGCCCGACCAGGCCACGATCAGATCGGGCTTCAATGCCAGAATCCGCTCAAGACGAATGCGGCTGAAATCCCCCACCCTGGGCAGGTATCGGGCTGCCGCAGGGTAGTCACTTGCGCTGTCGACCCCCACAATCTGGCTGCCCGCGCCCACGGCAAACAACAGCTCGGTGAGGTGCGGCGACAATGAAATGATGCGTTGAGGCGCTCGTTCCAGCGTGAGTCGCTGCCCGCTGTCGTCGTCGATCAGGATGGTCGCTGCCAGAACAGGCCACCCCGCGAGCAGCATGAACCCGATAAGTGCGCACCTGATCACGACATCAGACGGAGATTCCCGTGAAAGACCAGATGGGCATGCCCGGATTCGAAGCGCAGGCGCGTCAATGATGCGCTGGCGACCTCGATACGGTATGCCTGCGCCAGCGGCACATGCAGCGCCCAGGCCAGCGCCATGCGTATCACGCCGGCGTGACACACCAGCAGCACATGTTCGCCCGGGTTTGCCGCGATCATTTCATCGAGCGCCTCGCTGACGCGCGCATGAAAAGCCGGCAACGCCTCCGCACCCAGTGGCCTTGCGCCAACCGGATCAGCCTTGAAACGCGCCAGACTGCCGGGCCAACGCGTATCGATTTCAGCCGCAGTCAGACCTTCCCATTCGCCAAAGCCGACTTCCTTGAAGCGCGGCTCGAAAACCAGAGGCAAACCGCGTCGCCGCGCCAAAGCTTCTGCAAAAACCCGGCAACGCATCAGGGGAGAGGACACGACACGCGTCCACGGCGCAACCTCACCTATTGCATCATGCATTTGCACCCAGCCTCTCTCAGACAGGGGGTCGTCAATCTGGCCACGGTACTTTCGCCCGCCAACGGGTTCCCCGTGACGCATCAGGTCCAGCGTTGTGTTCATTCCAGCATCACCAGATTGTCCCGATGGATCAGTTCAGGCTCATCGATATAGCCCAGCTCGCTTTCGATGGCGCGACTGGTTTTGCCGGCAATACGGCGCGCTTCATGTGCACTGTAGTTGACAAGCCCGCGAGCGATCTCGCGGCCGGTTGTGTCGATGACCGCAACCACTTCGCCCCGCTCGAATTCGCCCGTCACCCCCTTCACGCCTACCGGCAAAAGACTTTTGCCATCCTCGGTGAGCGCCCGCACCGCCCCCTCGTCGAGCACCACGCCCCCGCGCAATTGGAGATGGTCAGCCAGCCACTGCCGGCGGGCGGCCAGCGGGGCCTGTCGCGCCACGAGCTGGCTGCCGACGGCTTCGCCATCAGCCAGCCGCAATAGCACCCGCGCCTCGCGTCCGCTGCAAATGATGGTATGCGCGCCACTGCGAGCTGCACGCTTGGCTGCCAGTATCTTCGTCAGCATCCCCCCCGTGCCCACACTGCTGCCAGCCCCGCCTGCCATGCGCTCAAGTTCGGAATCCCCGGCATGAGCCTGCATGACCAGAGTCGCAGTAGGATCCTTGCGCGGATCTGCCGTATACAGACCTGCCTGATCGGTCAGGATGATCAGGCAGTCCGCCTCGATCAGGTTGGTGACCAGCGCACCCAGGGTATCGTTGTCACCCAGACGGATTTCGTCCGTGGCGACCGTATCGTTCTCGTTGATGATGGGGACAGTGCGCAACCCCAACAGGGTGCGCAGCGTGGAGCGGGCATTCAGGTAGCGCGTGCGGTCGGCCATATCTTCATGCGTCAGAAGGACCTGCGCCGCATGCAGCCCGTGCGCGCGGAAGATCGACTCATAGGCCTGCACCAAGCCCGTCTGGCCGATGGCTGCTGCCGCCTGAAGCTCATTCACCGCCTTCGGTCTTTTTTTCCATCCCAGGCGCGCAATACCCTCGGCAATGGCACCCGATGACACCAGCACCACTTCCTTTCCTTTAGCGGTGAGCGCGGCGATTTGTTCCGCCCAGCGCGCGAGCGCCTGATGATCCAGGCCACGGCCTTCCGCTGTCACCAGGCTCGAACCGACCTTGACGACGATGCGCCGGGCCTGTTTGACCACCGATTGGTTCATCGAACCGCCTGCTTCAGGTTACGCACCCCTTCAGCACCGTCTTTTATCCGGATGCCGCCTGGGCAGAAATGATCCTCGAACAGCGCTTTTTGATAAGACAGCAGCGAGCGGAACTTGATCGATTCCCAGCCCGCATTGCGCGCACGCGCCTTGGACCATGTGCCATCAGGATGGCCGTAGGCGTACAGCCGACGTTCACCCGATTCACAGCGCAAACCCTCGAACGAGACATTTCGCGCGCCTCCGACCGCATCAATCACGACGGTATAGCGCACAACCTTGTCCTCCCCCACGCTGATCGAGGCGGCATCGACAAAAAAACGGTTGGCGGTAGCCGAAGAAACCCGGAATGGAATGAGGTTTTCGGGCTTGGGATACGAAGGCAACTGAGCGGCGATTTCGACCCAGGGTTTGTCCTGTTCGAATTCGTAATCGAAATCCCCCCATTCAGCCTGTGCCAGCAGGGGCGCGCAGAGCAGAAACATCGGCAGTATTTTCATGCCCAGCATTGTATGCGGTTCACATTCGGGCTGGCTACGCTTTCACAGTGCAAGGCGCGGATTACGCATCGCTTGGCCGGACTGGCAGTTGAAAACACGCCCGCAAAAAAAGCCGCAGACGCGGCTTTTTTTGTGCGTTCAGACCGGACATGGCCAGTCTTGACCAAACAATCAGGCGAAATTGGCTTCGGCGAATTTCCAGTTGACCAGATTGTTCAGAAAGGTTTCGACGAACTTGGGACGCATGTTGCGGAAGTCGATGTAATACGCGTGTTCCCATACATCGATGCAGAGCAGCGCCTTGTCACCGGTGGTCAGCGGCGTGCCGGCAGCCCCCATGTTGACGATATCGACCGAGCCGTCGGCTTTTTTCACGAGCCAGGTCCAGCCGGAGCCGAAGTTGCCCACGGCGCTGGTCTGGAAGGCCGTCTTGAAGGCATCGAAGCTGCCCCACTTGGCATTGATGGCATCGGCCAGCGCACCGGTCGGCGCACCGCCGCCGTTCGGGGTAAGGCAGTTCCAGAAGAAGCTGTGGTTCCACACCTGGGCGGCGTTGTTGTAGATGCCGCCTGCAGGCGCACTCTTCACGATGTCTTCAAGCGATTTCGATTCGAAATCGGTGCCCTTGATGAGGTTGTTCAGATTGGTCACATAGGCCTGATGATGCTTGGCGTAGTGGTATTCGAAAGTTTCCTTGGACATGTGCGGCGCAAGCGCATCCATGGCAAAAGGCAGTGCGGGCAAGGTGTGTTCCATGTTTCTCTCCATCGTCTGTTGTCAAGCGGGGTAAGACATTTTAACGTCTCGTCCACTGCGTATGCATGACAGTTTGACATGCATGGCACGGGTCCGACGACCGGAAAGAAAAAGGGCCGGTGTGACCCGACCCTGATTCCGGTTGAATGTGGTCGGGGCGAGAAGATTCGAACTTCCGACCCCCTGCACCCCATGCAGGTGCGCTACCAGGCTGCGCTACGCCCCGACGAAGCCCGGCATTCTAGCAGAGGCGGGGCTGAGGACGGAAGTGTGTCAGCCCAATATTTTGAGCACGGCGGCAATTTCTTTTCGCAACTTGCCTATGTCCAACCTGGATGCCGGCACGGCAGGTTCTGGCCGGTTGGTGGATTCAGCGGCGCTTTCGGCATCAAGCTCCAGACGCTGTCGCGCGCCGCTGATGGTGAAACCTTCTTCGTACAGAAGTTCGCGTATGCGTCGAATCAGCAGAACTTCATGATGCTGGTAGTAACGACGGTTGCCACGCCGCTTGACGGGCTTCAGCTGGGCGAACTCCTGTTCCCAGTAGCGCAGGACGTGGGCCTTGACGGCACATAGCTCCGAAACCTCACCAATGGTGAAATAGCGTTTGGCCGGGATCGGCGGAAGCTCACTCCGCGCTGGGCGTTCCAAGCTGGGCGCCTTCGACTTGGGATTTAAGCTTCTGGCTGGCGTGGAAGGTGACCACGCGCCGGGCGGAAATGGGCATTTCCTCGCCGGTTTTGGGATTCCGGCCGGGTCGCTGCGGTTTTTCGCGGCACTGGAAATTGCCGAAACCGGAAAGTTTGACGATATCGCCTTTTTCCAGCGCCAGACGGATTTCGTCGAAGAAGGACTCGACGACATCTTTCGCTTCGCGCTTGTTCAAACCCACTTTTTCATACAGCATTTCGGCCAGATCAGCTTTGGTCAGGGTGGTCATGGTCGGGTGAAGTGTAGAGTGATGAAAATTCGCGCCCGGCGTGCAGCAACCGCTCAGACACGCAGACTGGCTTGACAGTGACGCTTGGCAGCCTCGACCAGTTTGTGTACCGCGTCTTCCACTTCCTGATCCGTCAATGTGCGTTGAGTATCTTGCATAACTACCCGGATTGCAAGGCTTTTTTGGTTTTCCGCCACGCCTTTGCCCCGATATTCATCGAACACCGATATCTCGCGTATCGCAGGCACGGCCGCCCCGCGCAGCGCGGCAAGAAGGTCGCCGGCCGGGCGCCGGGCGTCCAGCACAAACGCCAGGTCCCGGCGTACCTGGGGAAAGCGTGACTGGCCTGCATGGCGCGGCAGGCGGCGCCACTGCAGAGCCTCGGCGTCGAGCTCGAACAGCATGGGGGCGGCGGGCAAATCGAAGGACTGGACCAGGCGCGGATGCAGGGCCCCCAGGCGGCCCAGCACCCGGTCGTCGATCAGGATCTCGGCGCACTGGCCGGGATGCAGGGCAGGATGTGCCGCGGCGCGAACCACGAGCGCCTGGCCAAAGAGACGCTCCATATCCCCTTTGAGATCGTAGAAATCGACACGACGGGCCGTGGCGCCCCATTGCTCAGGCAGCACGCTGCCATAGGCCACACCCGCCAGTTTCATGGGCTGGACTTCGAGCGAGGCATAGGTACGGCCCAGTTCAAAAAGGCGAACCCGATCCTGCTGGCGATTGAGATTGTGGCGCAGGGTATCGAGCAGCCCCCCCCAGAGGGTGGTGCGCATCGCCGACAGCTGGCTGGCCAGCGGGTTGGCCAGCGGCAGGGGCGACGCAGCCGGGTCGAGCGCAGTTTCCCAGGCGGGATCAATGAAGCTGTACGTGATGACCTCCTGATAATCCAGCCCCACCATGCTGGCCCGCAATGCATCGTCGTGCACCCGGGTCTCGTCCTGCGGCAACATGCGCGAGGGCGCAGCAGGCGGCTGCGCCGGAATCGCGTCGTAGCCATGCAGGCGCACGGCTTCCTCGATCAGGTCTTCCTCGATGGCAAGGTCGAAACGGAAGCTGGGCGGGGTCACCACCAGACTGTCGTCGCGGCGCTCTACTGCTGCGCCCAGGGCTCGCAGGCCGTTTGCGACCGCCTCGGCGTCGAGTACCACGCCGGCGACGCGCGCAAGACGCGGCAGACGCAACACAATGGGATCGCGCCGGGGCAGGTCCGCCACGGCTTCGACGATGGGGCCCGGCTGGCCGCCGCAAATATCGATGAGGAGACGCGTAGCCCGCTCCATGGCCCGCCGGACGGCAGCGAAATCGACGCCTCGTTCGAAGCGATGCGAGGAATCGGTCGACAGACCGAGCCGGCGGGCGCGGCCGGCAATGGCGGACGGGGCAAAAAAGGCGGCTTCGAGCAGCACGTCGACGGTGAATTTCTCCACGCTGCTGGACTGCCCACCCATGATGCCGGCGAGTGCCAAGGGGCCGTTGACATCGGCGATCACCAGCATGTCGGGAGCGAGCTCGACAGTCTGCCCGTTTAACAGTTCGAGCTTTTCGCCAGCCCTGGCCATGCGTATCCGGATGTCGCCCTGCACGCGGGACAGGGCAAAGGCATGCATGGGCTGGCCAAGTTCGAGCAACACATAGTTTGTAATGTCCACCGGCGCCAGTAGCGGGCGAATGCCGCTGCGTTCAAGACGCTCAGCCATCCAGCGGGGCGTGACAGCCTGCGCATCGATTCCCCGCACGATACGGGCGAGGTAACGCGGACAGGCATCGGCAGCTTCAAGCCGTACCGAAACGGCGTCCTGTATGGTGGGTGTGACAGCCTCGATCTGCGGCAGGCGAACTTCCGTAGCCGTTACCGCGCCAACTTCACGGGCCAGCCCGGCGATCGACAGACAGTCGGCGCGGTTCGGCGTGAGTTTGAGCGTGACGAGTGTGTCATCCAGATTGAGCCAGGCCCGGAAATCCTCGCCGACCGGCGCGTCATCCGACAGCACCATCAAGCCCGCCGCATCGCCAGGCAAACCCAGTTCGCGGCTAGAGCACAGCATGCCAAAAGACTCGATGCCCCGTACCTTGGCGATCTTGATCTCGATACCGGGCAATTTTGCGCCTGGCCGGGCACACGGCACCTTGAGCCCAGCGGCGGCATTAGGCGCACCGCATACGATGGTGATTGGGCTGGATTCACCCACATCGACCTGACACACGCGCAGTCGATCAGCATCGGGATGCTTTTCTACGGACAGTATCTCGGCCACGACCACGTGGCTGAATGCAGGCGCAGCAGGTTCAAGGGCTTCGACTTCCAGCCCGGCCATGGTGAGGGTATGCGCCAGCGCCGCAGTATCGAGAGGAGGGTTGACCAGCGTGCGCAGCCAGGCTTCGGAAAATTGCATGATGGGTGCGCCCTCTAATTGAATTGCTTCAGGAAGCGGAGATCATTCTCGAAGAACAGCCGCAGGTCGTCCACGCCATAGCGCAGCATGGCGAGTCGTTCGACGCCCAGACCGAAGGCAAAGCCGATGTAGCGCTCGGTGTCGATGTTGACGTGGCTGAACACATTGGGATGAACCATGCCGCAACCCAGCACTTCCAGCCAGCCAGTATGCGAGCAGACACGGCAACCCGCCCCGCCGCACATCACGCAGCCAATGTCCATTTCGGCAGAGGGTTCGGTGAAAGGGAAAAACGAGGGCCGGAAACGCACCGGGAGGTCGTCGCGCTCGAAAAAATTGCGCATAAAATCGGCGAGCACGCCTTTCAGGTCGGCGAATGAAACGCTCTCGTCCACCCACAGCCCTTCGACCTGGTGGAACATGGGTGTGTGCGTCACATCGGAGTCGCAACGATAGACACGTCCGGGGGCGATGATGCGCAGCGGCGGCCGATGCTTTTGCATGTAGCGCACCTGCACGGGCGAAGTATGCGTGCGCAGCAGTTCGCCGGTTTGCAGGTAGAAAGTGTCGTGCATGGCGCGCGCAGGATGGTCTTCCGGAATGTTGAGCGCGGTGAAATTATAAAAATCCGTCTCGATCTCGGGGCCGGTGGCAACCTCGAAACCAATGGAATGGAACAGCGCCTGGATACGCGACAGCGTTTTCGACACCGGGTGCAGGCCGCCGCGCGACAGACCGCGCCCCGGCAGCGTGACGTCGAGCGTTTCCGCGGCAAGCTGACGGTCGAGTTCGGCCTGTTGCAGGGCCTCGCGCCTGTCCTTTAGCGCAGCTTCGACGGCCTGCTTGGCTTCGTTGATGCGCGCGCCGGCGGTCTTGCGGTCTTCGGCGGGCATACTGCCCAGGGATTTCAACAACTCGGTGAGCTGACCGCTCTTGCCCAGATAGCCGGCCTTGACCTGCTCCAGCGCAGGCAGGTCGGATGCGGCATGGATCGCGGCGAGGGCATCGGCGACTATATCGTTGGGGGTACGCATGGTGAGAGTGTTCTCGTGGATCGCTCACAAACAAAAAAAGGCCTTGCGGCCTTTTCTTGTTGCTTTGTGTTACTCAAGCAGCTTGGCCCTCGCAGCCGTCAGGCTGCCAGCTTTGCCTTGACCTGATCGACGATCTTGGCGAACGCATCCTTGTCGAAAATCGCGATGTCGGACAACACCTTGCGATCAACGCCGATCTCGGCACGGCTGAGACCATTCATGAAGACGCTGTAGGTCAGGCCGTGCTGGCGGGCTGCCGCGTTGATCCGGGCAATCCACAGCGCCCGGAACTGGCGCTTGCGCTGGCGGCGGTCGCGATAGGCATACTGGCCTGCCTTCATTACCGCTTCATTGGCGATACGGAAGACGTTCTTGCGGCGACCCCGGTAGCCTTTGGCGGCGTCGAGGATTTTTTTGTGACTGGCGCGGGCGGTTACACCCCGTTTGACGCGTGGCATGTACTCTCTCCTTTATGCGTAGGGCAACATCCGGGCAACCGCCTTGTGGTTGCTGGCGTTGACGGTTTCCATCCCGCGGAGCTGGCGCTTGCGCTTGGTGCTCTTCTTGGTGAGGATGTGACGCATGAAGGCGTGCGAACGCTTGAAGCCGCCACCGCCCAGTGCGCGGAACCGTTTGGCGGCACCGCTCTTGCTTTTCATCTTAGGCATGATGCTTTCCTTTATGTCATGTGATC
The DNA here is from genome assembly GCA_020216925.1 of Thiobacillus sp. Lineage (GTDB taxonomy): Bacteria > Pseudomonadota > Gammaproteobacteria > Burkholderiales > Thiobacillaceae > Thiobacillus. The sequence goes on from JAIWOL010000089.1 coordinate 13,743, forward strand.
AGGTGATCCCGCGGCGCGGAATGCTTCACCAACCCAACCCCACTTATCGGCGTTTTTCGCTCGTTGCCGAGCAGGGAAACGCCACCCGTAAAACCGCTCAGGCCTTGGCCAGGGTTTTCTTTTTGGGCGCCAGCATCATTACGAGCTGACGGCCTTCCATCTTGGGAAACTGCTCAACGACGGCGTGCTCGGCCAGATCCGCCTCGACCCGTTTCAGCTGGGCCATGCCGATTTCCTGATGCGCCATTTCGCGCCCCCGGAAACGCAGCGTGATCTTGGTTTTGTCGCCCTCTTCCAGAAACTTGATCAGGTTACGGAGCTTGATCTGATAATCGCCTTCGTCGGTACCCGGACGAAACTTGATCTCCTTGATCTGCACCTGCTTCTGCTTCAGCTTGGCTTCATGTTGTTTTTTGCTTTCCTGATACTTGAACTTGCCATAGTCCATGATCTTGCACACCGGAGGCTGTGCCATGGGTGCAATCTCAACCAGGTCCAGGTCTGCGTCTTCCGCCTGGCGCAAAGCATCGTAAAGTTTGACGATGCCCAACTGTTCACCTTCCGAACCGACCAAACGCACTTCTGGCGCGGTAATTTCGCCATTGATGCGTGTCTGCTTCTTTTCTGTCGCGATGAGCCGTTCTCCTAATTCAACCCCCGGCGGTCCACGCTCGGGTCAATCCAGCCAGAAACAAATCAAGGCGCGGGTCTTCACCCGACGCCTTGTCTGACCACCTTTAGTTTCGCGCCCGAATCTCTGTATTCACACGCGCAATGAAGTCATCCACATTCAAAGCCCCGAGATCCTGATTGCCGCGAACCCGGACCGAAACCGCCCAGCTTTCCATTTCCTTGTCGCCAACAACCAGAAGGTACGGCAGCTTTTGCAAGCTATGTTCTCGGATTTTATAGGTTATTTTGTTATTGCTCAAGTCCGCACTCGCCCGGATACCCGCAGCCCGCAGTTTGGCAACGACCTCAGTGGCATACGCCGCCTGCTTGTCGCTGATGTTCAATACCATCGCCTGCACCGGTGCCAGCCACACCGGGAAGTTGCCTGCGTAATGCTCGATGAGGATGCCGACGAAACGCTCCAGCGAGCCGAACAGCGCGCGGTGCAGCATCACCGGCCGTTTGTGGCTGTTGTCGGCGGCGATATAACTGATGTCGAAGCGCTCCGGCAGGTTCATGTCCACCTGCAGGGTGCCGCACTGCCAGTCGCGGCCGATGGCGTCGCGCAGCACGAACTCCAGCTTGGGGCCATAGAACGCGCCCTCGCCGGGGAACAAAACGTAGGGCATGCCCATGTGCTCGAGCGCGCTCGACAGCGCGCCTTCGAGTTTGTCCCAGACCGCGTCGGAGCCGATGCGGTTATCCGGCCGGGTGGACAGTTTGATGCGCACGTCCTCGAAGCCGAAGTCCTTGTAAATATCAAGGATCAGCGCGACGACATCCTTGCACTCCTGCTCCATCTGCTCCTCGGTGCAGAAGATGTGCGCGTCGTCCTGGGTGAAATGGCGCACGCGCAGCAGGCCGTGCAGCGCGCCGGACGGCTCGTAGCGGTGCACCTTGCCGAACTCGGCCATGCGGATGGGCAGGTCGCGGTAGCTCTTGATGCCCTGCGCGTACATCGACACCGCACCGGGGCAGTTCATGGGTTTCAAGGCGAACACACGTTCGTCTTCGGTTTGCGTGGTGAACATGTGCTCGCGGTAGTTCAACCAGTGCCCGGACAGCTCCCATAGCGCGCGATCCATCAGATCCGGGGTATTCACTTCCTCGTAACCGGCCGCTGCCTGGCGCTGCCGCATGTAGTTGATCAGGTCCTGGAACAGGCTCCAGCCCTTGGCGTGCCAGAACACGGCACCCGGAGCGTTGTCCTGGAAGTGGAACAGGTCGAGCAACTGGCCGAGCTTGCGATGGTCGCGCTTCTCGGCTTCTTCGAGGCGGAACAGATACGCTTCGAGGTCTTCTTTTTTCGCCCACGCCGTGCCGTAGATGCGTTGCAGCATCGGGTTTTTCGAGTCGCCGCGCCAGTACGCGCCGGCGAGTTTCATCAGCTTGTAGGCTTTGGGCAGCTTGCCGGTCGACGGCAGATGCGGGCCGCGACATACGTCGAACCAGTCGCCCTGACGGTAAACCGACAGTTCCTCGCCGGGCGCGATGATGTCGTCGATGATCTGAACCTTGTAATCCTCGCCCTTGCCGGCAAAGATCTTTTTCGCCGTCTCGCGTTCCCATACCTCGCGCACGATGGGCAGATCGCGTTTGACGATCTCGTCCATGCGCTTCTCGATGGCGGCCAAGTCTTCCGGCGTGAACGGCGTGTCGCGCGCGAAGTCGTAATAAAAGCCGTCTTCGATCGCAGGTCCGATCGTGACTTGCGTTCCCGGATACAGCTCCTGCACCGCCTGCGCCATGACGTGCGCGGCGTCGTGGCGGATGAGGTCGAGCGCCTCGGCGTCTTTGGCGGTGACGATGGCGAGCGTGGCGTCTTGTTCAATGCGGTGACTGGTATCGACCAGACGCCCATCCACCTTGCCGGCCAACGCGGCCTTGGCCAGGCCGGCGCCGATGCTGGCAGCGACCTCGGCAACCGTGACCGCCGAATCGAATCGGCGGACCGAACCATCGGGAAGCGTGACGTTGACCATGTTTCAGACTCCAGAAATGAGAAAAGCGCGGACCGGCCGCGCTTTTCGTTTACTGCTTGGGGAAAGATGCAAAACGATTGCGAACTGCTGTGCGCCGGATTTATCCAGTAACAGTCGAACAAGTTCGCGGTGACATTTCGCAACCTCCAGAGGCCATCCCGACCCGATGAATATTGGTAGGCGCGATTGGACTCGAACCAACGACCCCCACCATGTCAAGGTGGTGCTCTAACCAGCTGAGCTACGCGCCTAATGCGGGGCGCAT
>JAIWOL010000192.1 GCA_020216925.1 Thiobacillus sp.
GCAACTGAAAAGGCGTTGCTGGGCGAGCGCGCCCGCGCGCGGGTGGCGGAACATTTCGAAATAGGCAAGGTAGTGCAGCAATATGCAGATTTTTATGAGGATTTGCTGGCGAATGTCCGGTAACGCCACGCGCATGCCAAATGGGCCGCAAGCATGTGCGGCCTGACCGGTTACTGGGAAGCCGGCGGCGATTCGGTTCGGGAAGCCGAAGCGATTGTGGCGGCTATGGCCTGCCAGATCACCCACCGCGGCCCGGATGACCAGGGCGTGTGGGCGGATGCCGATACCGGAATCGCGCTGGCGCATTGTCGTCTTTCCATACTCGATCTCTCGCCGCAAGGCCATCAACCCATGCTGTCGCAGTGCGGGCGCTACGTGATCGTGTTCAACGGCGAGGTGTACAACTTTGCGGCGATCCGGGGCGAGCTGGAGCGGGCCGGCGCAGCGCCCGCGTGGCGCGGGCATTCCGATACCGAGGTGATGCTGGCAGCGATAGCCGCATGGGGGCTGGAAGCCGCGCTGAAAAAATTCGTCGGCATGTTCGCCTTCGCGCTGTGGGATCGCGAGGCGCGAACGCTGTCGCTGGCGCGCGACCGTCTGGGCGAAAAGCCGCTGTATTACGGCTGGCAGGGCGAGACCTTGCTGTTCGGCTCGGAACTCAAGGCATTGCGGGCGCACCCGGCGTTTCGCGCCGAAATCGACCGCGATGCGCTGACGCTGTTTCTGCGCCACAACGCCATTCCATCGCCCTATTCGATTTACCATGGCATACACAAGCTGCCGCCCGGCACGTTCTTGCAATTGCAGGCCGGGCAGAAAGACGCGCGGCCGGTGGCTTACTGGTCGGCGCGGCATGTGGCGGAAGCCGGACAGCGCAATCCGTATCAAGGCAGCGAGCGGGAAGCGACGGATGAACTGGCGCGCCTGCTGGGCCAGGCGGTAGGCGGGCAGATGGTGGCCGATGTGCCGCTGGGCGCGTTCCTGTCGGGCGGCATTGATTCCACCACTGTCGTGGCGCTGATGCAGGCGCAAAGCGCCCGCCCGGTAAAAACCTTCACCATCGGCTTCAACGAGCCGGGCTACAACGAGGCCGAGCACGCCCATGCGGTGGCGCGTCACCTGGGATGCGAGCACACCGAGCTTTACGTTACCCCGCAGGATGCGATCGACGTGATTCCGGGCCTTGCAGCCATTTACGACGAGCCGTTCGCCGATTCGTCGCAGATTCCCACCTGCCTGGTTTCGCGCCTCGCGCGCCAGCATGTGACGGTGAGCCTGTCCGGCGATGGCGGCGACGAGTTGTTTGGCGGGTATAACCGTTATTTCTGGGCGCGCAACATATGGCGAAAACTGGGCTGGGCACCGCGCCCGCTGCGCGCGGCGCTGGCCGGGGTGCTGACCACGTTGCCGCCATCCGCCTGGAATGCCGCTTTCCAAAAGCTGGAGCGATGGCTCCCGGCCAGGCTGCGTTATGCGAACCCGGGTGACAAACTGCACAAGGCGGCCGAGATTCTGGCGGTGCGCTCGCCCGAGGAGATTTACCTGGGGTTGGTGTCGCACTGGAAAAATCCCGCGCAACTGGTGCCGGGCAGTCACGAGCCATTGACGCTGCTCACCGCCCCCGGCCAGCAAGTCGATCTGCCCGATTTCGAGCACCGCATGATGGTTCTGGATGCGGTGACCTACCTTCCCGATGACATTCTCACCAAGGTGGACCGGGCGGCCATGGCCGTCAGCCTGGAAACCCGCGTGCCGCTGCTCGATCATCGAGTGGTGGAATTCGCCTGGACTCTGCCGTTGCACATGAAAATCCGCCACGGCGAAGGCAAGTGGCTGTTGCGCCAGGTGCTCTATCGGCATGTGCCGCAGACGCTGATGGATCGCCCCAAAATGGGCTTTGGCGTGCCAATCGACCACTGGCTGCGCGGCCCGCTCAAGGACTGGGCGGCAGCGCTTATCGAGCCCGCGCGGCTGACGCGGGAAGGTTTTTTCGACCCCGCGCCGATCCAGCGCAAGTGGGCGGAACATCAGACGGGCGCGCGCAACTGGTCGTATTACCTGTGGGACGTGCTGATGTTTCAGGCGTGGCTGGAATATGCGCCTCCAACCCCAAAAGCAGCGAGATTTCCCAATGACTCTAAGTAATTTTCCGGTTCGGCGGCTGTCCGCTGTTTTTGTTTCTCTGTTCCTGATCGGCCTCTTTTTTTGGCTGTCCGGCGTTGAAAGTGTCCTGCGGCGTCTGGCCGGATTTCCGCTCTGGGCGCTGGCCGGGATTCTGGCGCTGCTGCTGGCGAATCTGTTTCTGGTGTCGTTTCGGTTCTGGCGGGTTCTGGCGCATTTCGGCATTGCCTTGCCCTGGAAGATCGCCTCGCGCGCGTGTGTTGCGGGTCATGTTGCCGGACTGGTCGTGATTTCGCTGTTCGGGCAGGTCTTGGGACGCCAGACGGTAATGCAAAAATTCGGCGTGAGTCCCGTGGTCAATGCCAGCCTTGCCGCTTACGAGCGCACTCTACTGGCGCTTGTGAGCGGCGCGCTTGGCGTGTTCGGCGGGTTTTATCTGCTGGGCAATACCGTTATCGCCGGATTTTTCCGGCAAATATCCCTGATCGAAATCGTGGTCGCCGTAATGGGCGCAGGTGTGCTGAGTCTGTGGCTGGGGCGATCACGATTTGAAGCGGCACTATCCGGCCAGATATTTTCCGGGGCGAATTTCGCGCGCGTGGTGTCAATCGCCGGCCTGACGCTAGCCGGGCAGTCATTGATACTGGGGTGTTTCGTGCTGGGGATTCTGGCAGTCAGCCCGGATGTCGCTGTCGCGCCCCTGTTTGCCGCCGCAGCGATCATCAGCCTGGCTGCCAGCATGCCGATTACCGTCAATGGCTGGGGCGTGCGTGAGCTGGCGTCGGTGTATGTGCTCGGCAAGCTGGGTATCCCCGCAGCGGATGCTGTAGCCGTGTCGGTATTGATTGGCTTGTGTTCCACGCTGGTCATACTTGCCGCCGTACCTTTTTCGCTCAGGAGATTGCCTGTGCCTGAATCAGCCAGTCCTTCAAAAGTGACAGTTCACCCGGTAGCGGAAATCGAAAAGACAGCGGCCTGGATATTGGGCATGACGGTGGCCGTGACGGTGTTTTTTCAGGTTCATCTGAGTTTGCCGGGCGGCGTGGTCAATTTGAATCTCGCGGATCCATTTGCCATTCTGGCGCTGGCGGCGGTGGGGCTGCATGCGGTATTTTCGCGGCAAGCGCCGGGATGGAGAATCAAGCGCCTCAACCTTGCGCTCGGCGCGATCAGCCTCTTGTTGCTGTTCGGTTTCGTGCGCGGCTGGTCGGAAATCGGCGTCACGCAGTGGGCGCTTGCCGGACGGCTGCTGGGCTGGCTGGTGCTGCTTGGCTATCTTTCGGCGGGCTATTTGATCGTATCGAACGCCGGCTTGCACGGGCTTCGGCGCCTTGCAGAAACCCTGGCCGCCGCCGCTGCGGTCGTGGTGACGATGCAAGTCATCCTGCGTCTTCTGGATCACTGGGGGGTGAATACCGGCGTGCATCTGACACCCAACTTCGAAGGCTATGCAGGCAACCGCAATGCCTTCGCTTTCCAGTTGCTCGCGGTCATGGCGCTGGTTCTTGGCTATTCCCGGGTTTATGCGAGATACGGCTCGGGCTTGCGCCGTTCCGCGCGGCCTTGGGTGTTCGCTGTTCTGCTGGGTGTCGTGCTGGCCGGATTGGTGTGGACCGGCTCGCGTACGGGTTTGCTGGTGGGGCTGGCGATGCTGCTGCTCGCCGGGATCGGCCGCCTGGCGGATCGCAGGATGCTCGGCTGGGGTTTGATCGTTGCCGCCATGCTCTGGGCAGGCGTCTGGCTGGGGGTGCAGAGCGCCCCTGTCCAAAGCGTCCCTGTCCAAAGCGCTATCTCCGGCGATCTGGGGGTGCAGAGCGCCCCTGTCCAAAGCGT
>JAIWOL010000193.1 GCA_020216925.1 Thiobacillus sp.
GGGTCGATGGGCGTCCAGCCGGTCGTGAGGATGACGATGCCGGATGCAATGGCGGCGACTGAGCCCAGTGCATCGCCCAGGACGTGCAACAGCGCGGCCCGGCTGTTGAGCGTGGCCTCGCCGCGCGACAGTACCCAGGCAACGGCGAGGTTGACGCCGAGCCCGATGGCGGCGACGCCGACCACCGCACCGCCGGCGATGTCGCGCGGGGCGCCGATGCGGGCGATGGCTTCGCTGACGATGAAACCGATGAGCGCCAGCATGAGCACGCCGTTGAACAGCGCGGCCAGCACTTCAGCCCGGACGAGGCCGTAGGAATGCGACAGGCTGGGCGGGCGTCGCGCCAGCCAGGCCGCCACGGCGGCGAGGCCGAGCGCGGAACTGTCGGTGACCATGTGGCCGGCGTCTGCCATCAGGGCCAGCGAGCCCGACCACCAGCCCGCAAAGGCTTCGACGCCGGCAAACGACAGGGTGAGAAGCAGGGCGATCAAAAGTTTGCCGCTCGCGCCGTCGTGACCGAGGTGATGGTGGGTGTGCGTTTCGCCGCTGTCGAGCGAATCCACCGCAGGATCGTGATGTTTATGGCTGTGCATGGTAGTCGGTGGGGTCAGCCAGATCGAGCGTGCCGGAGTCCATGCCCAATCCGGACAGGTGGCGCAGGGCGTCGGCGTAGCGGGGCGATTCCCGCAGCAGGGTCATACCCGCTGGGTGCGGCCGCCCGTGCATTCTGGCCAGCCGCGCCCGGGCCGGGGCGGGCCAGTCGGCCTGCAGCCGGGCCAGCACTTCGTCGGCCAGATCGGGCCGGTTGCAGACCAGCGCCATGTCGCAGCCGGCGGCAAGCGCGGCCGCGACGCGCGCGACGATGTCGCCTGCCGCAGCCGCCCCGGCCATGCACAGGTCGTCGCTGAAGATCGCGCCGTCAAAGCCCAGTTCGCCGCGCAGGATGTCGTTGAGCCACACGCGCGAAAAGCCGGCCGGCTGTGCGTCGATGCGTGGATAGATCACATGCGCCGGCATCAGCGCGGCGAGCCCGGCCTCGATCATCATGCGGAAAGGAACGAGGTCGGCGCGGGCAATGTCGGGCAGGGCACGTTCGTCGACGGGGATGGCCACGTGCGAATCGGCTGCCACGTGACCATGGCCGGGAAAGTGCTTGCCGCAGGCGGCCATGCCGGCATCTTTCATGCCCAGCATCGCGGCCTGTCCCAGCTCGAACACGGCGCGCGGGTCGCGATGAAAGGCACGGTCGCCGACCACGCTGGATGCCCCGTAATCGAGGTCGAGCACCGGCGCAAAACTGAAGTCGACACCGTGCGCGCGCAGTTCGCTGGCGAGCACATAACCCGTTTCGCGCGCCAGGTGCCGGGCCTGCTGCGGCTGGGTGTCCCAGACCTCGCCCAGCGCGCGCATCGGCGGCAGGCGGGTGAAACCCTCGCGGAAGCGCTGCACCCGCCCGCCTTCATGATCGACGCCGATGAGCAGCGGCGCGGGCTTGAGCGCATGGATTTCCGTCGTCAGCGCATCGAGCTGCGCCGGGTTGGCATAGTTGCGCGAAAACAGGATAACGCCGCCCACCAGAGGATGGCTGAGTCGCCGGCGATCATCGTCGGTGAGTTCGGTTCCCGCAACATCACACATCAGCGGGCCGAGTGTCATGGTCCGGCCTTTTCGTCATGGATGGTCATCGCCGCTCCCTGATGCTTCGTGTCGGGTGTTTGCGCCTTCCAGCACGACGAAAGCCATCACCCAGTCGCCCTCGTCGGTGAGCGACACATGATGCGCGATTACGCCTTTTGTCTCCAGCCAGGCAGCAAGTTCGGGCGCGCAGGCAAGGCGCGGCTTGCCGAGCGCGTCACGCAACACCGCCAGATTATGCAGGCTGAGCGGTGCCCGCAGGCCGGTGCCTGCCGCCTTGGCAAACGCTTCCTTGGCGGCGAAGCTTTTGGCCAGAAAACGGGCCGGATCGCGGCTATGCGCATAAGCAGCGTATTCCGCAGGCGCGAGCAGACGCTTGGCAAAAGCGTCGCCGTGGCGCGCGAGTCCATCGCGGATGCGCCCGGCATCGAGCAGATCGGTGCCGATGCCGAGGATCATGGCGACACCTTCACCGGCAGGCCGGCCGCCCGGATCGCATCGGCAAAACGCTCCAGCCAGTCGGCAGGCAGCGCCGACAGGCGGCTTGCCTGGGGTTGCATCGAGGGGCGGGCAAGGCCATACAGCAGCACGCCCTGTAACGGAATCTGCTCACGCCGAATGCGGGCGACGGCGTCCAGATAGGCCGCTGTTTCTTCGGCCGCAGGCGGCGTGCCGTCGGTGGCGAACACGCAGGTCTGCAGCCAGGTCGGACACAGCCGGGCTGCGGCGGCCAGACGCTCGAACTGTTTCTGCGCGCTGATGCGGGTCTGGTTGACCGTGCGCATCCCGCTTGACGTTGCGCTGTCGTATTTGAACCAGACCTCGCCATTCATGGCCGCCATGCGGGCAAGGCCGGTCTGAACGCGGGGCCGGTCGGCCAGGCTGCCGTTGGTGATGAGAACCAGCTTGACGGGCGCGCGCGCCGCCGTGCCGGCGAGGCCGAATTCCGCCATGACCTGTCCGGCCAGATCGACGACTTCGGGAAATTCGCGGGCGCTGGTCGGCTCGCCATTGCCCGACAAGGCGACGTCGTTCAGGCGGCGCGCGCCCTCGGGCACGCGCGTCTGCATGAAATCTCCCTGCAGAATGTCGGCGAGCATGGTGCGCAGCTCGCTTTCCAGCAGCGCCAGGTCGATGGCAGGCGCGGTGCCGCGCTGCAAATCCGGCACCTGGCAGTACACGCAGGCCCAGTTGCAGGCATTGTTGGGATTCAGATTGATGCCCACGGACACCCCGCCGGCGCGCCTCGACACAACCGGGTAGACATAGGTCATACCGGCGCTGTCGCGGTCGTGGTTGGCTGGCGTGAGAGGCGTTTTGCGAGGCATGGGGGGATTCTCGCACCTTCGAACGGCAATAAAAACGGCCCCGTGGCAGGGCCGTTCAATAAAACCTGGCGGAAGCGGTGAGATTCGAACTCACGGATGGCTTGCGCCATCGCCGGTTTTCAAGACCGGTGCCTTAAACCGCTCGGCCACGCTTCCTGCGCAAACCCGTTCGGGCGTGTTTGCGACGAGGCGCGATTGTAACGGTTGCCCCCATCTTTGGCTTACTTTGAAACGGCAAGAGGGCTGGCGGCAAGCGGGTTGAAAAATGCCATCCAGTTTGCAGGAGACTGCATCTCGGTCTGCCAGCGTGCCTGCAACTGAGGGTCAAAGGGTTTGAAGAAGGGCTGGTAGCTGGCAGGAGCCATGCTGGCCATGCTCCAGCGCGTCCACTTGCCCGGGTCGCCCATGACAGTGCCCAGCGCTTCGTAAAAACGCGGGTCCATCATGGCCTGAGCCCAGGCAAACGCCGTTTGGGGGGTGGCGACCGCAGTCAGGTTGCCGATCATGCCGGGGCTGAACATGGAGTCGGTAGCGCGGCCCCAGTAGGCAGGTTCGCTCATGTTGACCATGCGCTGCTGGTGAAAATCGGGTTCGGTCGCGGCATGGAGAAAGCCGATGAAATTTTCCGGCGCGCGGACGGGCAGCGTGTTGCCGCGGAAATCGCCCATCTGGGCGAGCCAGCCCAGGGGGGTTTGCGGCACCGTTTCGGCAACTGCGCCGGTGGCAAAAACAGCGGTGGCAGCGAGCAAGAGAACAGCCGGTTTCATATGGACTCCAGATGAAAGTAAAACGGGGAAAGGTAGTGTGCTGACTTGTGTGCAAAACTGCCCGAGGTTGGAAGGGTGGTGGGTGGTCATGGTAAGAGGTTGATTATTGAGATTGACCTTG
>JAIWOL010000090.1 GCA_020216925.1 Thiobacillus sp.
CCGGCCGGAGCGCGCGGCAGCGGAACCGGCGGCGATGCCGCCGTCCGGGGTGCCGCAGCAGGCGGCGTCGACGTCGGCGCGCTTGCGGATGTGGCAAGCGGTTCGGGCGGCGGCGCACGGCTCACGCCTTCGCCGGCTTCGATCACCGCCAGCACGTCGCCCGCCTTCACCACGCTGCCCTCTGCCGCACGGATTTCGAGCAGCGTGCCGGACGCCGGGGCGGGAATGTCGAGTATGACCTTGTCGGTTTCGAGATCGATCAGGGTTTCGTCGCGCGCCACGGCTTCGCCGGGCTGCCTGCGCCAGGACAGGAGTGTGCCGCTGGCGACAGAATCGGACAGCGTCGGGACGCGCACGTCAATTTTCAAGGGTCGTCTCCAGCGCAGCGGTCAGCAAGGCTTCCAGTTCGGCACGGTGGCGCGAGGCGTAGCCTGATGCCGGTGCGGCGGCGGCGGGACGCCCGGCGTAGCGAAAACGCCGGCCAGCTGGCGCGCAGTGATTCAGATGGTGCAGGGTCTGGTACCAGGCGCCCTGGTTCATCGGTTCTTCCTGTGCCCAGACGAAGGTTTCGGCGCGCGGGTAGGCCGCGAGCGTATTGCGCAACAGGGTTTCCGGGAAGGGGTAGAGCTGCTCGACACGGATCAGCGCCACATCATCCAGCCCGCGCGCAATGCGCGCCGCGTCCAGGTCGAACCAGACCCGTCCGCTACAGACGACCACACGGGTGGCGGCATGCGGTGCGCGCGGATCGTCGATCACGGCGCGGAACCCGCCCGCAGACAGGTCGGCCAGCGACGACACCGATTCGGGGTAGCGCAGCAGGCTCTTGGGGGTGAACAGCACCAGGGGCTTGCGCCGCTGCCTTACCAGCTGCCGGCGCAGCAGGTGAAATATCTGGGCAGGCAGCGTCGGCACGCAGACCTCGATGTTGTCCTGCGCGCACAGTTGCAGGAAGCGCTCGATTCGCGCCGAGGAATGTTCCGGGCCCTGCCCTTCGAGGCCGTGGGGAAGCATCAGGGTCAGCCCGCACAGCCGTCCCCACTTGGCCTCGCCGCTGGTGATGAACTGGTCGATCACAACTTGCGCGCCGTTGGCAAAATCGCCGAACTGCGCTTCCCAGATCACCAGCGTGTCCGGGTCGGCGGTGGCGTAGCCGTATTCGAAGGCCAGCACCGCTTCCTCGGACAGCAGGGAGTCGATGACGGTGAAATCGCCTTGCCGCTCGTGCAGGTGTTCGAGCGGGATGTAAACCCCGCTCTGCCGCCGTTCCCGCTTCTGGTCGTGCCACACCGCGTGGCGATGGAAAAAGGTGCCGCGCGCCGAATCCTGGCCCGAGAGCCGCACGTTCAGGCCCGCGTCGAGCAGGCTTGCGTAGGCCAGCGTCTCGCAGAAGCCCCAGTCCAGCGGGAGTTCGCCTGCGCGCATCCTGCGACGGTCGTCGAGGACTTTCTGCACTCGCGGATGCAACTGGATGTCGACGGCCGGGGTGGTGATCTTGCCGGCGAGAAAATCGAGCCGCGCCGCCGGCACCGCCGTGACAGCCTCGACGGCGTCGCCGCGGAAACGGCTCCAGTCGACACTGTAGGTTTCCCTGAAACTCGACAATACCGGGGGCGACAGCGACTCGCCCGCATCGAGCCTGGCGCGGCAGGCATCGACGAGGTCGTCCGCTTCTGCCTGTGTGATGAGATTTTCATCGACCAGTTTCTGCGCATAGAGCGTGCGCGTGGTCGGATGCGCCTGGATGCGGCGATACATCAGCGGCTGGGTGGCAAGCGGTTCGTCCTGCTCGTTATGGCCATGACGGCGATAACACACCAGATCGATGAACACGTTTTTGCGGAAGGTGTAGCGGAAATCGACCGCGGTGCGCACGGCAAAGGCCACCGCCTCCGGGTCGTCGCCGTTGACGTGGAACACCGGGGCTTCGACCATTTTCGCAACGTCGGTGCAATAGAGTGTGGAGCGCACGTCGCGCGGGTCGGAGGTGGTGAAGCCGATCTGGTTGTTGACGACCACATGAATCGCGCCGCCGTTGCGAAAACCGCGCGTCTGCGACATGTTGAGCGACTCCATCACCACTCCCTGCCCCGACAGCGCGGCGTCGCCATGCAGGATCACCGGCACCACCTCGCGACCGAGCACGTCGCCGCGCCGGTCCTGGCGCGCGCGCACCGAGCCGCGCACCACCGGGTGCACGATCTCCAGGTGCGAGGGGTTGAACGCCAGCGCCAGATGCACCGGCCCGTTGGGCAGCAGCACGTCGGTCGAAAAGCCTTGGTGGTATTTCACGTCGCCCGACAGCGGCGAGCCGGGGTGGCCATTGGCAGGTTCCTCGTACAGGCTTTGCAGCGGCCGGCCCATGATATTGGCGAGCACGTTGATGCGTCCGCGATGCGCCATGCCGATGACGATTTCCTTGGCGCCGTGACGGGCGCAGCGGGAAATCGTCAGGTCCAGCAGCGGGATCAGGCTCTCGCCGCCTTCGAGCGAAAACCGCTTCTGCCCCACATAGCGGGTATGGAGAAATTTTTCCAGCGTCTCGGCATCGGTGAGGCGTTTGAGCAGTTGCATTTTCAGGTCGGCCGAGGCGCCGAAATCGCCGCGCGCGGATTCGATGCGTTGCTGCAGCCAGCGCTTGCGCGCCACGTCGGACAGATGCATGTATTCGAAACCGACACGGCCGCAATACGCTCCCTGCAGACGCTGGAGAATATCGGCCAGGGTGGTGCGCTCCACGCCGAACAGCGATCCCGTCTCGAATTCGCGTGCGAGATCGGCCCCGGTCAAGCCGTAGTGCGCCGGGTCGAGCTCGGGTGCCGGAGGGGGGTCGAAACGGCGCAACGGATCGAGGTCCGCGCGGCGCACGCCCAGATGACGATAGGCATTGATCAGTCGCAGCACGGCGATCTGCGCCCCATCCGCAACGCCTGCGGCATGCGGAATCGGTGCGGCCAGCCAGGCCGCCAGCGCGTCATCGCCAAACTGCTCGAGATAGGCGGCATTGCCCGCATACAGGGGCGAACTCGGAAGCCAGTCGGATGCGCGCATGAGCCTGCGGTTGCGCTAGGCGCGCCGCGCCTCGATCGGCACATATTCGCGCCGCGCATGACCAATGTAGCGCTGGCGCGGACGCCCGATCTTGTGCGCCGGGTCCGAGAGCATTTCGTTCCACTGCGCCACCCAGCCGGCGGTGCGCGCCAGCGCGAACAGCACCGTGAACATGCTGGTGGGAATGCCCATGGCGCGGAAGATGATGCCGGAATAGAAATCAACGTTGGGATAGAGCTTGCGGCTGACGAAATATTCGTCTTCCAGCGCGATGCGTTCGAGTTCCATCGCCATCCTGAAGGTGGGATTGTCCTTGAGATCCAAGGCTTCCAGCACCTCGTGCGCGGTCTGGCGGATGATGCGCGCGCGCGGGTCCATGTTGCGGTAGACCCGATGGCCGAAGCCCATCAGACGGAAGCCGCTGCTCTTGTCCTTGGCGCGGGCGATATATTCCGGAATGCGCGACACGTCGCCCATCTCGTCGAGCATCTTCAGCACCGCCTCATTGGCGCCGCCGTGCAGCGGCCCCCAGAGCGAAGCCATGCCGGCGGCGACGCAGGCATAGGGGTTGGCCCCCGAAGAACCGGACAGGCGCACGGTCGAGGTCGAGGCGTTTTGCTCGTGGTCGGCGTGCAGCAGGAAAATGCGGTCGAGCGCGCGCGCCAGCACCGGGTTGGGTTCGTAGGGTTCGCACGGCGTGGAGAACATCATGTGCATGAAGTTCTCGGCGTAGGACAGGCGGTTGTTGGGATAGACGAAGGGCTGGCCCTCGTTGAATTTGTAGGCCCAGGCCGCCACGGTTGGAATCTTGGCCAGCAGCCGGTGCGCGACGATCTCGCGGTGTTTCGGGTCGAAAAGATCAGTGCCTTCGTGGTAGAAGGCGCTCATCGCGCCGGTCACGCCGATCATTACCGCCATCGGATGCGCGCTGCGCCGGAACCCCCGGAACACGTTTTCCATCTGGTCGTGCAGCAGGGTGTGGTGGCGGATCGAATTGACGAATGCCGTCTTCTGCTCGGCAGTGGGCAGTTCCCCGTGCAGCAGCAGATAGCTGACTTCCATGTGATCCGACTTGTACGCCAGTTCCTCGATGGGATAGCCGCGGTAATAGAGCAGGCCTTCCTCGCCATCGATGTAGGTAATGGCCGAATTGCACGACGAGGTCGCGGTAAAACCCGGGTCGTGGGTGAAATAGCCGTGCGCGGCGAGCGCCTTGAGGTCGATGACCGGCTTGCCGTAGGTGCCTTCGAGAATCGGCAGTTCGATGGGGGGGGTGCCGTCGCTGAAAGTGAGAGTGGCGGTTTTTGTCATGGCGGGTCCTGAATGTTCTGGGCCTCGAAGCGTCGCAGGCAGTCAAAAAGGGTTTCAAGTTCGGCGTCGCTTTGCGGTTCGCCGGCTTGCAGGCGGTCTGCAATCTCCCTGTCCGACAGGCCCAGGAGCCGCTCGAACGCGGCTGTCTCGTCAGGCTGAAGTGTAGCGCGGCGCGCAGCCCAAAATCCACCCAGCAACAGATCGAGTTCCAGCATTCCGCGCCGGCAGCGCCAGGCGATGCGGTCGGCCGCGCCGTCAGACACGCCGTTTCACCAGCAGCGACTTGATGCGACCGATCGCTTCGGTGGGATTCAGACCCTTGGGGCAGGCGTCCACGCAGTTCATGATGCCCCGGCAACGGTACAGCCTGTACGGGTCTTCCAGATTGTCCAGCCGCGCCGCGGCATCCTCGTCGCGAGAATCGGCGATGAAGCGATACGCCTGCAGCAGCCCCGCCGGCCCGACGAAGGTTTCAGCGTGCCACCAGAACGACGGGCACGACGTGGTACAGCAGGCGCACAGGATGCACTCGTAGGCGCCGTCGAGCAGCGCCCGCTCTTCCGGGCTTTGCAGTCGTTCCACTTCGGGCTCCGGCGCCTCGTTGACCAGCCAGGGTTTGACCGAACGGTACTGTTTGTAGAACGGTTCCATGTCCACGACCAGATCGCGGATCACCGGCAGCCCTGGCAACGGGCGCACCTCGATGGGCTGCTTGAGTTCCGACAGCGGCGTGATGCATGCCAGCCGGTTGCGGCCGTTCACGTTCATCGCGTCCGAGCCGCACACCCCTTCGCGGCAGGAACGCCGCAAGCTGAGGGTTTCGTCCTTCGCCTTGATGGCGATGAGGGCGTCCAGCAGCATCCTGCCGGCGGGCTCGATGTCGAGTTCGACATCCTGCATGAAGGGTTTCTCGCCGCTTTCCGGAGCGTAGCGATACAGGCGGAATCTCATGTTCAGTACACCCTCTTCTCCGGTTTGACCGATTCCAGCGTCAGCGGCTTCAGCCGCACCGGCTTGGCATCGACGGCATCGCCCGCCCGCGAATACAGGCTGTGTTTGAGCCAGCGCGCGTCGTCCCGCTGCGGATGATCCTCGCGCGTATGCGCCCCCCGGCTTTCGGTGCGGGCAAGTGCCGAAACCAGCGTCGCCCGCGCAACCGCCATCAGGTTCTCCAGTTCCAGCGCCTCGATGCGCGCGGTATTGAACACGCGGCTGCTGTCTGTCAGGCCTGCCTGCGCAAGACGGGCTTCGAGCCTGTCGAGTTCGGCAAGCCCCGCGCGCAGGGTTGCTTCGGTACGAAAGACGCCGCAGTGCGTCTGCATGGTCCGCCGGAGCGCGTCGGTAATTGCCGCAACGCGCTCGCTTCCCGGCTGCGCCCAGCGAGCCAGCCGCGCGAGGCTGGCAGCGGCGGCATCGGCAGGCATGGGGCGGGGATACGGGTTTTCGCGCAGGGTTTCCAGCATGTGTTTGCCCGCGGCGCGGCCGAATACGACGAGATCGAGCAGCGAATTGCCGCCCAGGCGGTTGGCCCCGTGTACCGAGACGCACGCGCACTCGCCGACGGCATAGAGGCCGGGCACCGGTTCTTCAGGGCCGAAACGCGCAGGCGCGACGACCTGGCCGTGCAGATTGGTGGGGATGCCGCCCATCATGTAGTGGGCCGTGGGTGCAACCGGGATGGGCGATTTGGCCGGGTCGACGCCGGCAAAACGGATGGAAAGATCGCGGATGCCGGGCAGTTTCTCGGCGATGACCGCCGCGCCCAGATGGTCGAGCTTGGCCTCGACATAATCCCCATGCGGCCCGCATCCGCGTCCTTCTGCGATCTCGATGGCGATGGCGCGGGCGACCACGTCTCGGCCCGCCAGATCTCTGGCGTGCGGCGCATAGCGCTCCATGAAGCGCTCGCCGTGCCTGTTGAGCAGATAGCCGCCCTCCCCGCGCACGCCTTCGGTGATGAGGCAGCCCACGCCGGCGATGCCAGTGGGGTGGAACTGCCAGAATTCCATGTCCTGCAACGGCAGGCCGGCGCGCAGCACCATGCCGAGGCCGTCGCCGGTATTGATCATGGCGTTGCTGCTGTTCCAGAACACGCGCCCAGCCCCGCCGGTGGCGAGCAGCGTGGCGCGCGCCTCGATCAGGAGCGGCTCGCCGGTTTCGATGTCCAGGGCGGTGACGCCCAGGCAGTAGCCCTCGGCGTCGCGAACCAGGTCAAGCGCGAAAACCTCGTCGAAGAACTGGGTGCGCGCAGCAAGGTTCTGCTGGTAGAGCGTGTGTAAAAGCGCGTGGCCGGTGCGGTCGGCGGCGGCGCAGGTGCGGGTCGCCTGCTCCCCGCCAAAATTTTTCGACTGGCCGCCGAACGGGCGCTGATAGATTTTGCCGCCGGCCAGCCGCGAGAACGGCAGGCCCATGTGTTCGAGCTCGTAGACGGCGCTGGCCGCCTCGCGGCACATGAACTCGATGGCGTCCTGATCGCCGAGCCAGTCGCCGCCTTTCACCGTGTCGTAGAAATGCCATTCCCAGCGGTCGTCGTCGACGTTGCCCAGTGCGGCGGTGATGCCGCCCTGCGCCGACACCGTGTGCGAGCGCGTGGGGAAAACCTTCGAGACTACAGCCACCTTGTAGCCGGAACGCGCAAGTTGCAGCGCCGCGCGCAGGCCCGCGCCGCCGCCGCCGACGATCAGGGCATCGAAGCGTCGCAGGTTCATGTCGCCGACCACAGGCTCGCCATCAACCAGATCACGCTGCCGGCCAGCGTGCCGATGACGACGAGATAAAGTGCCAGACGCGCGGCCATCGGCTGCACGTAATCCATCAGCAGGTCACGCATTCCCACCCAGGCGTGCAGCGCCAGAGACAAAGCCGCGAGGAGCCAGGCCACGCGCACCCAGGTCGGCGCGAAAGCCGCCCGCCAGCCGGCATAATCGGCGGGCAGCGCCGCCAGCAGGCGAATCGCCAGCAGCGGGAGCAACACGGCCAGCGCGAGCGCGGTCGCGCGCTGCATCAGCCAGCTTCCGGTTCCGGTGTGCGAGCCCAGAGCGCGTTTCATGCCCAGAGCCATACCGCGAATGCGGCCGTCGTCAGTCCGGACGCCGCGAATACCGCCATGCCGCTCAGCCTCGCGTGTGCCAGGTCTACGCCCCAGTGCGCGTCCATCGCCAGGTGCCGCAGGCCGGCAAAAAAATGGTGCGAGAAACCCCAGGCGAGCGCGAGCAGCAGGAAGCGGGTCAACGGATGGCGCATGCAGGCGAGCGCTGTCATGAATCCGTCTTCGTCGTAGAGCGACAGTGACAGCAGTCCCACGCCAGCCGGCAACGCCAGAAACAACAGCACGCCGGAGAACCGGTGCAGAATCGATACCCAGCCGGGCAGCGGCAGGCGGATTCGGTGGAGGTCGAGGGTGACCGGGCGCAGAGGCGGACTCACACCCGGCAGTTTAGCGCTGTTTGCTGCCTGCTTTTGCCGCCTTCGCCACGGCGCGAGGTACGCGATCGGCGAGTCGCGGATCGAAGGGTTTGGGCAGGATGTAGTCGGGGCCGAACTTGAGTTTCTTCAGCTTGTAGGCCTTCAGCACCGAAGCCGGCACCGGCTCGCGCGCCAGTTCGGCCAGCGCATGCACCGCGGCGATCAGCATGGGCTGGGTGATTTCCTTCGCCCGCGCGTCGAGCGCGCCGCGAAAGATGAAGGGGAAGCCCAGCACGTTGTTGACCTGGTTGGGGTAGTCCGAGCGCCCGGTCGCCATCACGAGATCGCTGCGCGCGGCTTTCGCCTTTTCCGGCAGGATTTCCGGATTGGGGTTGGCCAGCGCGAAGACCACGGGATTTTCCGCCATGGATTTCACCATCGCGGGGCTCACCAGGTTGGCGCCCGAAACGCCGATGAACACGTCGGCGCCGGCCATCGCTTCCTCCAGCGTACGCAGTCTGGTCTGGCGTGCGTAGGCCTTCTTGAAACCGTTGAGGTCGGTGCGGCCCTTGTGCACCACGCCTTTCGAATCGACCAGCAGGATGTTGCGCTTTTGCGCGCCCATCGCCAGCAGCAGGTTCAGCGAGGCGATGCCCGCCGCGCCGGCGCCGAGGCACACGATCCTCGCGGTTTCCAGCGTCTTGCCCTGCACGTGGAGCGCATTGAGGAGCCCCGCGCAGATGATCACCGCGGTGCCGTGCTGGTCGTCGTGGAATACCGGGATGTCGAGCTTTTTCTTCAGCGCGGCCTCGATTTCGAAGCAGTGCGGCGCGGCGATGTCTTCGAGATTGATCCCGCCAAAAGTCGGCGCAATGGCTTCGACCACCCTGATGAAGTCCTGCGGCGTTTTCGCGTTGACTTCGATGTCGTACACGTCGATGCCGGCGAACTGCTTGAACAGCACGCCCTTGCCTTCCATCACCGGCTTGGCGGCCAGCGGCCCGCGGTCGCCCAGGCCGAGGATAGCGGTGCCGTCGGTGATGACGGCGACGAGGTTGCCCTTGTTGGTGTAGTCGTAGGCACGGGCGGGATTTTTCGCGATTTCCAGCACCGGCTGGGCGACCCCTGGGGTGTAGGCGAGCGAGAGGTCGGCCTGGGTGGCGCAGGGTTTGGAGGATACGACTTCGAGTTTGCCGGGGCGGGGCTTGCGGTGGTAATCGAGGGCTTTTTGCTTGAGATGGGCTTGCGTGGAGGGAGTCTTGGACATTGCGAACGCACGGGCAGGTTGAAAGAGCCTGCATTATCGCGGATTTATCCGCGTGACGTCCGTCTCAGTCTTTCCAGATCTTGAGCTGGGCGCGCAGCCGTGCCACGGCCTGCGAATGCAACTGGCACACGCGCGATTCGGACACGCCGAGGACGGCGCCGATTTCCTTCAGGTTCATGTCCTGTTCGTAGTACATGCCCATCATGCTGCGCTCGCGTTCTGGCAGATGACGGATCGCCGCGATGAGACTGTCGCGGAAGCCTTCGTCTTCCAGCACCGCGAGCGGATCGCTCGCGCCGTCGACGAGATAGCGCTCCAGAAAGTTCGCGCTGTCTTCGTCCGAGAAATCCTCGTAGTACAGAAGCTGGGAGCATTTCACGTCGCCCAGCATGGTCTGGTACTGGTCGATGGGCAGGCCGAGCTCGGCGGAGATTTCCTGTTCGTTGGGCGCGCGGCCGTTGCGCTGTTCGAGCCTGTGAATGGCGCTTTCGATCTGGCGCGATTTCTGGCGAACGTGGCGCGGCAGCCAGTCGGCCTCGCGCAGCTCGTCTAGCATCGCGCCGCGAATGCGCTGCGTGGCATAGGATTCGAATTGCGCGCCCTGGGTGCCGTCGAAGCGCCCCACGGCGTCCATCAGGCCGATGAGTCCGACCTGGATAAGGTCGTCGACTTCCACGCTGGCCGGCAGGCGCGCCATCATGTGATAGGCAATGCGCTTGACCAGCGGCGCGTACTTGGTGATCTGTTCGTCCTGCGACGATGGTTTACCAGCCATGTGTCAGGTGTGTCCTGTTTTGTATCGGGGTTGGCAGCCCGGCTCCTCGTGCGCCATTCTAACGGCAAGCGCGGCGATTGCATCAATTTCATCGTGGTGGCAGGCGAGCCCGGCCGACACCGTTGGGTCGAGGAAGCGCAGGCATGCCTGCCGGATGCGTTCGCAGCACGCGGCTTCGCCGGTGAGAAACA
>JAIWOL010000091.1 GCA_020216925.1 Thiobacillus sp.
GGGACAGCCCCCCGCTGCGCGCGCGCGTCTTGATGAGCGCGTAAACCGCCTGCAGCGTGCCGGCGCCTACCGATACACAGGCCCATTCGTCGGCGCCCGCCACCCGGCGCGCCACATCGGCCAGCGTGCAATCGGGCAACAGCACGTCGTAATCACGCGTCGCCTGGACGAGCCCGGGCGCGCTCGCATGCAGTCCCGGCGCATGCCAGGCTTGCCCTGCCGCCAGCGGCCGGGCAAGGATCAGGCCTCGATCAAGCTGCCGCCGCCAGTCGAACAGTGTCTGCACGGTGTCTGCGCCAAACAGGCGATCCCGGGTATCGATCACCAGCGGCGTCAGGCCCTGGCGTGCCAATGCCCGTGCCGCCCGCAAGACGAAAGCGGGGGATTCGTTGACGCAATAAAGGATTCGGCAGCCGCTCTTCCGGCGAAGTCCTCCGGCCTGGTCAGCGGGCATTGCGCGGTATGGGAGCGACATCGGAGTCGAGCGCGAGACTGCGTTCGGCGTCCACGCCGGCAAGAAGCGGCCAGTCTGCGGAGGACAGCGTGAAAGGCGTGGCCGTCTGGCCGCCCCGGAGGGCGCGGTCGACCAGATAGACCGCGTGAGGTCGATGCAGGTCTTCGGGCACGCGCTGGCCGCTGGTCACGTAGGCCAGCGGCAGACGGTGCCGGATCAGGCTGTCCAGCGCCGCTGCGGGCTGCGGCGCCTCGTCGAGCTTGCTGAGGATGCAAGCCGCGGCGCCCTGCCCGAACCGCACCAAGGATTGTTCGATGGCGGTGCCCTGCTGGCCGGCGGCCACCACCAGCAGGCGGCGCACCCCCAGCGTATCGAGCTGCCGGGTGGCAGGCGCGCGCGCGTCCGCCGGAGCAAAACCTGCGGTGTCGATCAGCACCAGCTTGTGCGCGGCAAGCGTGTCCAGCCGCCGCGCCAGTTCACCGCTATCCCGGGCTGCATGCAGGTCCACACCCAGCAATTCGGCATATATGCGCAACTGGGCCTCGGCGCCGATGCGGTAGGCATCGGCCGCAACCAGCGCCACCTTGTCCGCCCCGTGACGTTCGACCGCGCGCGCGGCCAGCTTGGCGAGCGTGGTCGTCTTGCCTGAGCCGGTCGAGCCGACCAGCGCGAACCAGCCTCCTTGCATCACGGGATCCCTGCCCGCTTCCACCACCGGCAGGTTGCGGATCAGCACCTGGCGCAGCCAGCGCTGGGCGGCTTCGCCTTCGACGCCGCGCGGCAGGCGGGCAGCCAGCGCCCGGGCCAGCGTGCCGCCAAAACCCGCGGCGAACAGCGACTGCATGAGCGCCACACGCGCCGGATCGCGCTTCCGCCCGGCATTCCAGGCAAAGCCGGCAAGCTGGTTCTGCAACATGCCACGCAGGCGGGCGAGCTCGCTCAGAATGCGCGAACCGCTCGCTTCGACTGCCTGGCTCTCGCCCGGCGCGGCGAGATCGCCATAGGCGCTGGCGAGAATTTCGATACCCTGCGGATGCGGCCGGGTGGACAGCACCACCGCATCGTCGCCCAGTTCGGCCCGAATGTTGGCCAGCCCCACGCGCGCGTTGGGCGCCACGAAGGTTCGGGCGCTCATGCGGTCTGCCCCGGGCTCATGCGCCCGCCTCGATGGAAAGTTCGCTCGTCATGCGCACCATTTTATCGGCAGGCACCTCGGCGTAGGCAAGCACAGACAATTGCGGCAGATTCCGCCGCAACAGACGCGACAGGATCGCGCGCAGGCTGGGCGACGTGAGGAGAACCGGCGGATGACCGTCGGCCTGCTGCTCGGCCAGCGCACGTTCGGCCGCCTCGTTCAGGGCGTCCAGCGTGGCGGGGGACAGCAGCGCTTCGCCCTCGTCGCCCATTTCCGCGATCAGACGGGATTCTGTGGCGGCCGACAGACCCATTACATGCAGCGTGTCCCCGCCCTCGAACAGCCGGTCGACGATGCTGCGGCCCAGCGCGGCGCGCACGGTTTCAACCAGTTCGTCCACCGCCTGCGTTTTCGGGGCACGCGCAGCCAGCGTCTCGAACAGAGTGCGGGTGTCGCGGATCGATACATTTTCGGCAATGAGCTGTTGCAGGATCGCCTGCACGGTGGTGAGCGGCAGATGGCGGGGGGTCACGTCCTCGACCAGGCCCGGGTGGGTGCGCGACAGGGTATCGAGCAGCTGCTGGACTTCGGTGCGGCCCAGTAGCTCAGATGCGTGCTGGCGGAAGACGGCCTCGACCTGCCGGGCAATGACGTCCTGCGGCTGCAACACCACAAACCCCCGCAGCTCGGCCTCTTCTTCCCGCCCGGCTTCTATCCACACGCCGGCCATGCCGGTCAACGGATCGGTGCCGGGCACGCCCTCCAGCCGTCCGAGCACGTCCCCCGTGTCCACCGCAAGCACATGCGCATTGGGCATCTCGCCACGCGCCACCTCCACCCCCTTCAGGGTGATGCGATAGACATTCGGTTTGAGATCGAGGTTGTCGCGCACGCGCACGAGCGGCACCACCAGCCCCATGTCTGCGGCAAAGCGTCGACGCGCCTCGGTGATGCGCGCGAGCGCCGCCCCGCCCTGGTTGCGATCCACCAGCGGAATCAGGCGATAACCGACTTCGAGCGCCAGCACGTCCACCGGCGGAATGTCGTCCCAGGTGACATCAAGGGGCGCCAGCTGTTCGTCTTCCGTTTCCGGCAATTTGGCATCCAGCACAGCCGGGCGGCGGCGGCCGAGCCACACCCCCAGACCTGCCAGGATGACGGCTATGCTCAAGAAGGCCAGATGAGGCGTGCCGGGAATCAGACCCAGTACGCCGAGCACCGCAGCCGCCACGAAAAGCGTCTGCGGCCGGCCAAAGACCTGGGTGGAAAATTCGCGCGACAGATCCTGCTCGGACGACGCCCGGCTCACCACGATGCCCGCGGCAGTGGAAATGATGAGCGCAGGAATCTGGGTGACGAGGCCGTCGCCCACTGTCAGGAGCGCATAGCGGCCCAGCGCCTCGGACACGCCGAGATCGTGCTGCAGCAGGCCCACCGCAATCCCGCCGACAAGGTTGACCAGCAGGATGACGAGTCCCGCCACGGCGTCGCCCCGGACGAATTTGGACGCGCCATCCATCGCGCCATAGAAGTCAGCTTCGCGGCCGATGTCGGCACGGCGGCTGCGTGCTTCGGCATCGTTGATGAACCCGGCCTGCAGGTCGGCATCCACCGCCAGCTGCTTGCCCGGCATGGAATCGAGGGTGAAACGCGCCGCCACCTCGGCAATGCGCCCCGCTCCCTTGGTAATGACGACGAAATTGATGATGACGAGTATGAGAAAGACGACGAAACCGACGGCGATGTTGCCGCCGACGAGGAAATTGCCGAAGGACTCGATCACCTTGCCCGCAGCGTCCGGGCCGGTGTGCCCCTGCATGAGGATGATGCGGGTCGACGCGACGTTGAGCGACAGGCGCAGCAACGTGGTCAGCAGCAGCACCGTGGGAAACACCGAAAAATCCAGCGGACGCCGCGCGTTCAGGCTCACCAGCAGCACGATCATGGCCAGCGCGATGTTGAGCGTGAACAACACGTCAAGCATGAAGGTGGGCAGCGGCAGCACCATCATTGCCAGAATCAGCAACACCAGCAGCGGCACCGCCAGACGATTGAACGACATGCCGAGCACGGCCTGGCCGGGCGGATTCAACCGATCACCTCATCGACAGCAGAAGCCCGGGAAGCAGAGCCCTGCCCCGCCTGCTGCTGTCTTGCGCGCAACCGGGCCCGCACCTCCGGGCTGACTTCGGATTCACGCGCCTCGGCCAGTACTTCCTGCCAGGTCATCGCGTGACGGCGCAGGTAACGCCACCAGCGCCAGCCGGCGTCCAGCGCAGCCGTCAGCGCCAGCGCCGCCGCCAGCGCGATCAGGGTCCGCCCCAGCCACGCTGCCATGGTGCCGAAATCGTATGCGCCGTCGAACGCGCCAGGAAAAGTCGACACCCCCCACGCCACTCCCCCCAGCAGCAGCATTTTCAACAGCAGCAGCGCCGCATCGAAAGCGCCTTCTGCTGAACATCGCCGCGTCAATGCTCTCAGGGGGTTGGCCCGCGCCGCATGCACGCGATCGGCATCGGGCGAGGCTGTCCAGCCGGACAGCAAAAGCGGGCCGGCCACGCCGGCTGCGAACACCAGGCCGAGCACCGGCAGGGTCGCCCACATCGCAGCCGCCAGCGCGGCATGGAGCGGCGAGGCAGGGTCGAATGCCGATCCCGGCTGGGCAGCCTGCTGAAGCGCAACCTGGATCAGCGTGGTCAGCGTGTCGTACAGCGCGGGGGCAAACCCGAGCAGCGCGCCCATGCCCGCGAGCAGGATCAGCCAGGCAGACCACTCGGCGGAACGGGGGACATCGCCGGCGCGGCGCGCCTGCTGCAAGCGTTTTGCGCTCGCCGGTTCTGTACGCGAAGGGTCGTTCTCCTCGGCCATGCCTGCCTCGATGCCTGACTCAGTATCCGTCTTGATTGCCGGGGCAGTCTAGCACGAAGCCGCATGCCCGAAGGCGCGCGGCGGCAGCTTCAGGAAGCCTCGTCGATCCACGCCATCTGGATGGCTTCGAGGATTTTTTCACCGGAGTGATTGGGGTCGTCGTCGAAATCAGGCAGTTCCATCACCCAGCGATGCAGGTCGGTGAAACGGATCGTGCGCGGGTCGATTTCGGGATGGGCTTCGGCCAGTTCAATGGCAATGTCCAGGGTATCGGTCCATTTCATTTCAATGCCCTTCTTTCACCATGTTGATGGTGTATTTCGGAATTTCGATCACCAGATCGGCGTCGGCAATCTTGGCCTGGCAGGACAGGCGCGACTGCGGCTCCAGACCCCAGGCCTTGTCCAGAAGGTCGTCCTCCAGTTCGGACGACGGTTCGAGCGAATCGAAACCTTCTCGAACGATGACATGGCAGGTGGTGCAGGCACAAGACTTCTCGCAGGCGTGGTCGATCTCGACGCCGTTGGCGAGCAGGGTGTTGCAGATCGTTTCGCCGGGCGCGGCCTCGATGACGGTGCCCTCCGGACAGAGTTCGACATGGGGAAGAACGATGAGTTGGGGCATGGGTCAGGCCGCTAGGGAATGTTGACTGGGCAGGGCGGCGAGCACGCCGTCCCAGAACTGGAGTCGGGCGTCGACGGCTGCGCTTGCTGCAGCCTCGGCCTCGCGCCAGCGGCTGTCCTGGCCGTCGCACAGGGCGGCGAGCAGGCGTAGCGACAAGGGCGCGTGGAAGTCCTCGTCGAGATGCACGTGGCGATTGAGGTAATAGTGAAAACTCGGCGCCTGCGCCTCGGTGACCGCCATGCGTGAAAGAAAGGCGCGGAACATCGAGGGAATGACGTGTTCCCGCCCCAGCGCCAGCGCGGCCGCCACGGCATGCGGTTTGCCGCTGGCCAGGAAATCGAAGGTTCTGCGGGTAAAGGCTGCCGACGGGGCCGGGGCCAGATCGCTACCGAGAGCGGCCTCGATGCCGGCTTGCGCCACTTTGTCGACAAAGCGTGCCGGGGTGACGGCATCGGCGCCGATTTCGCGCATCGCGTCGAGATACAGCTCGAAATGGCTGGTGTGGCCGTCGCGCCCGGGCAGGGCGATGTCGGACTCTTCTTCGAGCACGAGTTCATTGATGAAGCGCGCAACCGACGCGTCGCCGCGAGGCGTCCACGGCCAGCGCGCCGGCGCGACCTCGTTCTGCAGATATTTGATGAGCGACATGAAATCCCACACCGAGTAGATGTGGTGCTGCATGAAGACGCGCAGGTCGTCGGGCGTCTGCACCGCCGCGTAGATCGGGTGGGCGTCGAGTTTGGCGCGCAGCGATTCGATAAAGGCGTCGTTGAGCATACCTGTCAGCCAAAGGTTTCGAGTTTCTGTCCGGCCATCGCCCGCCGCACATTCTGGTCCATGCGGCGCTGGGCGAATTCGGTGGTGGCGGCGTTGAGCGCTTCGATGCCGCGCTTTATGGCGGAATGATCGCTGCCGGCCATGCGTTTTTCCAGGTCGGTGATCGCCGCCTCAATCATGGCGGTTTCCGCCTCCGAGAGCAGCGCGCCGTCTTCTGCCATCGCGGCGCGGGTCGCGGCGATCAGGCCCTGCGCGTCGACGAGCTGTTCGTTCAGCGCCCTCGCGCGCATGTCGTCTTTGGCGTGCGTGAACGCGTCTTTCAGCATGCGCGTGATTTCCTCGTCGGCGAGGCCGTACGAGGGTTTGACCTGTACGGCGGCTTCGATGCCGGTGCTCTGCTCGCGCGCCGAGACTGAAAGCAGACCGTCGGCGTCGACCTGGAAGGTGACGCGGATGCGCGCCGCGCCCGCGACCATGGGCGGGATGCCGCGCAGCTCGAAGCGCGCGAGCGAGCGGCAATCGACCGCGAGTTCGCGTTCGCCCTGCAACACGTGCACGCTCATCGCGGTCTGGCCGTCCTTGAAAGTGGTGAAATCCTGCGCGCGCGCGGTCGGTATCGTGGTGTTGCGCGGGATGACTTTTTCAGTCAGTCCACCCATCGTTTCCAGCCCCAACGACAACGGAATCACGTCGAGCAGCAGCCAGTCGTCGTCCACGCGGTTGCCCGCGAGCACGTCGGCCTGCATCGCCGCGCCGAGCGCGACGACCTTGTCCGGGTCAAGGTTGGTCAGTGGCGTCTGCTTGAAGAAATCGGCGACGGCGTGACGCACGCACGGCATCCGCGTCGAACCGCCGACCATGACGACGCCCTTGATCTCTTCCACACTCAAGCCCGCGTCACGCAGGGCTTTGCGGGTGGGCGCGAGGGTCTTGTTGACGAGACTCGCGGTCATCGCGTTGAAGTCGGCTTGCGTGAGTGTGGCGTCGAGCATTTCGCCGGTCGAGAGCACGGCGGTGATGCGCACGTCCAGATGTTCGGTCAGCGTTTCCTTGGCGTCGCGCGCCTTGGTCAGCAGCAGCCGGGTGTCGTTCGCCGACAAGGGCTGAAAACGTCCCTGCTCGACCATCCAGCAGAACACGCGCTGGTCGAAATCGTCGCCGCCGAGCGCGGAATCGCCGTTGGTCGCCAGCACCTCGAACACGCCTTTCGACAGTTTCAGGATCGAAATATCGAACGTGCCGCCACCCAGATCGTAGACGGCGTAAACGCCTTCGGAGGCGTTGTCGAGCCCGTAGGCAATCGCGGCGGCGGTCGGCTCGTTGAGCAGTCGCAGCACGTTCAAACCGGCCAGCTGCGCGGCGTCCTTGGTCGCCTGGCGCTGCGCGTCGTCGAAGTACGCGGGCACGGTGATGACCGCGCCGACGAGCTCGCCGCCCAGGCTCGCTTCGGCGCGCGCGCGCAGCACTTTCAGGATTTCTGCCGAGACTTCGACCGGGCTCTTGGTGCCGGCCACGGTCTTGATCTGCACCATGCCCGGCGCGTCGACGAACCGATACGGCGAACTCGCCGCGTCCTGGATGTCGGCCAGCCCTCGCCCCATGAAGCGTTTGACCGAGACGATGGTGTTGTGCGGATCGACGTTCTGCGCGCGCTTGGCGGCGTAGCCGACGTCAACCCTGTCGGCCTGATAGCGCACCACCGACGGCAGCAGCGAATGGCCTTCGGCGTCGTCGAGCACGACCGCGAGGCCGGAGCGCACCGTGGCGACCAGCGAATTGGTCGTGCCCAGGTCGATGCCGACCGCCAGCCGGTGCTGGTGCGGGGCGGTGGACATGCCGGGTTCGGAGATTTGCAGGAGGGCCATGGTCAGGGATCGGGGGTCGGGATTCGGGTGTCAGGGCGTTGCCTGTCAGCCCTCGATGTCTTCGTACACGTCGCCAACTTCGGCGATGAGTTTGTCCATGAAGCGCAGTTGCCGCACGGCTTCGCGCGCGCCGTCATAATCGTGCGCGTCGTCGATCAGGCGCGCGAGCGTGGCTTCGATGCCCTGGTGCGCGCGGCGCAGTTCGGCCATCAGGCCGTCGAGCGCAGCGGCATTTTTTGCCGCGCGCGCCTCGTCGATCGCTTCGCGCCATTCCATCTGCTGCATCAGGAAAGCCGGCGCCATCTGCGTGTTCGTCGCGTCGAGCGCGTCTATGCCTTGCAGGCTCAGCAAATACACGCCGCGATTCACCGGGTGTCGCAACACCTGATAGGCCTCGTTTACCCGTGTCGCCCACTGCATCGCCACACGCTGCTCGGCTTCGGTGCTGGCGGCAAAACGATCCGGATGAACGGTGTTTTGCAGCTCCCGGTATGCCGCGTCGAGGCGGTCGCGGTCGAGCGCGTAGGTGGCAGGCAAGCGAAAAAGATCGAAGTGGCTTTGCATCACGGCGCAAGGCGCAAGGCTGGGACGCGCGCTTTTGACACCTGGCGCCTCACTTCTTGCGCATTCAAACGTTGAAGGATTCGCCGCACCCGCACTCGTTTTTCACGTTCGGGTTGTTGAATTTGAAGCCTTCGTTGAGGCCCTCGCGCGCGTAGTCGAGTTCGGTACCGTCGATGTAGGGCAGGCTTTTGGGATCGACAAAAACCTTTACGCCGAAGCTCTCGAATTGTTCGTCGCCCTCGGGCACAGCGTCGGCAAACTCAAGCTTGTACGCCATGCCGGAACAGCCGGTAGTGCGTACGCCCAGACGGATGCCGACACCCTTGCCGCGTTTGGCAAGAAAATTGGAAACATGCTGCGCGGCGCGTTCGGACAGGGTGACGGCCATGGCTCAGAGCCCTTTCTTGGCCTTGTAGTCTGCCACGGCCGCCTTGATCGCATCCTCGGCGAGGATCGAGCAGTGGATCTTCACCGGCGGCAGCGCGAGCTCTTCGGCAATCGCCGTGTTCTTGATTTCCATCGCTTGATCCAGCGTCTTGCCCTTGACCCATTCGGTCACGAGCGAGGAGGACGCAATCGCCGAACCGCAGCCGTAGGTCTTGAATTTCGCGTCTTCGATGCGACCGTCGGCGCCGACCTTGATCTGCAGCTTCATCACGTCGCCGCAGGCCGGCGCGCCGACCATGCCGGTACCGACTTCGTTGTCGGACTTGTCGAACGAGCCGACATTGCGGGGGTTTTCGTAGTGGTCGAGAAGTTTGTCGCTGTATGACATTTGGTGCTCCTTTCAGTCGCAGGAGTGAGGCGCGCGGGTGGATGCATTCGCACCCCAGCCCGTTTGCCTCACCACTAAATCAGTGTGCAGCCCACTGCACGGTGTTGAGGTCGATGCCTTCCTTGAACATCTCCCACAACGGCGAGAGCTCGCGCAGCTTGCCGATTTTTTCGTGCAGCAGTTTGATCGCGTAGTCGACTTCCTGTTCCGTCGTGAACCGCCCGATCGAGAAACGGATGGAACTGTGCGCGAGCTCGTCGGAACGACCCAGCGCGCGCAGTACGTAAGAGGGCTCAAGACTTGCCGACGTGCAGGCCGAGCCGGACGACACCGCCAGGTCCTTGATCGCCATGATCAGCGATTCGCCTTCAACGTAATTGAAGCTGATGTTGAGATTGTGCGGCACGCGGCGCTCCAGGTCGCCGTTCACGTGTACCTCTTCGATGTCCATGAGGCCTTTCAGCAGGCGGTCGCGCAACATGCGGATGCGCTCGTTTTCCGTGGCCATTTCCTCGCGCGCGATGCGAAACGCCTCGCCCATGCCGACGATCTGGTGCGTGGCAAGCGTGCCCGAACGCATCCCGCGCTCGTGACCGCCGCCGTGCATCTGCGCTTCGAGGCGGATACGCGGCTTGCGGCGCACGTAGAGCGCGCCGATGCCCTTGGGGCCATAGGTCTTGTGCGCAGAAAACGACATCAGGTCGACCGGCAAGGTTTTCAGGTCGATCGGCATCTTGCCGGTGGCCTGTGCCGCGTCGACGTGGAAGATGACGCCTTTTTCGCGACACAGTCTGCCAATGGCTTCAATGTCCTGAATCACGCCGATTTCGTTGTTCACCGCCATCACCGATACCAGCACCGTGTCCGGGCGCATGGCGGCGCGCAGGACGTCGAGGTCGATCAGGCCGTTTTCCAGTACTGGCAGGTAGGTCGCTTCGAAACCCTGGCGCTCCATCTCGCGCACGGTGTCGAGCACGGCCTTGTGCTCGGTCATCACGGTGACGATGTGCTTGCCCTTGGTGCCGGCATAGAAATTGGCCGCGCCCTTGATGGCGAGGTTGTTCGATTCGGTCGCGCCCGAGGTGAAGACGATTTCCTTGGGATCGGCCCCCACCAGCAAGGCAACCTGCTCGCGCGCTGCTTCCACCGCCTTTTCTGCCGTCCAGCCATAGGGGTGCGAGCGCGACGCCGGATTGCCGAAATCTTCGGTCAGATAGGGAATCATTTTTTCCGCAACGCGCGGGTCGACCGGGGTGGTGGCGGAGTAATCGAAGTAGATCGTTTTCATGGGTTTGCCCTTGTTTCCATCAGTACATTCAGGCAGCCAGCGTCATCTTGGACGAGCGCCGATCCTGAAGGATCTTGTCCCTGCATTCATCCTGCCTGGCCACCAGCGAAGCCAGCGTGACGTTGTCCAGGTAGTCGTAGATATGGGCGTTGAGGCCCACCCACAAGTCATGCGTCAGGCAGCGGTGCTCGTCATGGCAGTTTTCCTTGCCGCCGCATTGCGTGGCGTCAATCGGTTCGTCCACGGCACGGATGATGTCGGCCACGCTCACGTCGGCCAGGGGCTTGGCCAGGAAGTAGCCGCCGCCCGGTCCGCGCACGCTCTCCACCAGTTCGTGGCGGCGCAGCCGGCTGAACAGTTGTTCCAGATAGGAAAGGGAAATGTCCTGGCGTTCGCTGATGCCGGCCAGCGTCACCGGATGCTTGCCGCCGCGCAATGCCAGATCGAGCATGGCGGTTACGGCAAAGCGACCCTTGGTGGTCAGTCTCATGGCTTGGTCTCCTGAATGCTGCCCGGTATTCAATTCCGAGCGTTTCAGTCAAGTATTCCTTATTCCCACTGTTTTAGTCAACAATTTTATTCAGGTAATTCGGATCGAAATCATCCGCTTTGTCCTGCCCCGCCGGGAGTTCGGCGCCCAGCTTCTGCAAATGGGCCAGGATCATGTCGAGCCGCCTGTCGGTGTGGGCGGAATGATCGATCAGGCCGTGTATGGCTTTGACGATGGGATCGTTCATGTCGGCCGATATGGCGTAGGCCGAGAATCCCAGTTTTTCGGCCTGCGCCTTGCGCGCCTGCTCGGCGCTGCCGTCGAGGATGCGCGCCGGGATGCCGACGGCCGTGGCGCCTTCGGGCACGTCCTTGACCACCACGGCGTTGGAACCGACGCGCGCATGGGCACCGATGATGATCGGCCCGAGGATCTTGGCCCCCGCCCCCACTACCACGCCGGACCGGAGCGTGGGATGGCGCTTGCCCTTGTTCCACGAGGTTCCCCCCAGGGTGACGCCGTGATACAGCGTGCAGTCGTCGCCGACTTCTGCGGTTTCGCCAATGACCACGCCCATGCCGTGGTCGATGAAGACACGGCGGCCGATGGCCGCGCCCGGGTGGATTTCGATGCCGGTGAGCCAGCGCGCCGTATGGGAGGTAAAGCGCGCCAGCCATTTCCAGCCACGCCGCCACAAGCCATGTGCGAGACGATGAATGAGAATGGCGTGAAACCCTGGATAGGTCGTTATGACCTCGAAGGTAGAACGCGCGGCCGGGTCCCTGTCGAACACGACGGCGATGTCTTCCCTGATTTGGCTGAATAGGCTCATGACCACAGGATGCTTATTCCGAGTAATTTGGTCAACTATTGGATGGGCGAGTTCCAGCTTTTTTCGCCTGCTGCGCTGCGCTGAGAATGCCGCGCAGGATATTCACCTCTTCGCGCGACAGCCGGGTGCGCGAAAACAAGCGGCGCAGTTTCAGCATCAGCTTTCCGGGGGAGCCGGGGTGCAGAAAATCCAGATCGGCAAGCGCGGTTTCGAGATGGCCATAAAACCGCTCGATCTCGGCGCCGCTCGCCGCATCGAGTTCCCTGTCCGGCCAGCCCGGCTGATCCAGCCAGACACGGCGGACTTCATAACTCAGCACCTGTACCGCCGCCGCGAGATTGAGCGAGCTGTACTGCGGGTTGGCAGCTATCGTCACCAGGCCCTGGCACAGACTCAGTTCCTCGTTTGACAGGCCACTGGTTTCGTTGCCGAACACCAGCGCCACCGGCGCCGCTTGCGCCTCGGTCAGCAGCCGCACGGCGGCTTGTTGCGGCATCAGGATTTCGGCGACGATGTCGCGCCGGCGCGCCGACACGCCCAGGGCCAGAGTCGTGTCCGCCAGTGCTTCGGCCAGCGTCGAACAGACCCGGGCGTCGGCCAGCACGTCGATCGCGCCCGACGCCATCGCATCGGCCTGGCTGTTGGGAAACACGGCGGGCTCGACCAGTACAAGCTGCGACAACCCCATGGTTTTCATCGCCCGCGCCGCCGCTCCGATGTTGCCGGGATGGCTGGTGCGCGCGAGAACCACGCGAATGTTGGCGAGAAGCTGGGGATTCGACTGCGTCATCAAGTAAAATGCGGGCCTCGTTCTTTGAAGCCCGTGACCTCCCAATGCATCCCATGCTCAACACGGCGGTGAAGGCCGCCCGCAAAGCCGGGGCGATCATCAATCGCGCCTCGCTCGACCTCGACCAGCTCACCGTGCGGAGCAAACAGGACCGCGATTACGTCAGCGAGGTCGACCAGATGGCCGAACGCGCCATCATCGAAACCCTGCTCGACGCCTATCCAAACCACGGGATTCTAGCAGAGGAGTCGGGCTCGGCCGACGCCAGGAACGGCGAGGACTACGTGTGGATCATCGATCCGCTCGACGGCACCACCAATTTTCTGCACGGCCTGCCGCAATATTCGGTGTCCATCGCGCTCAAGCACCGTGGCCAGATCACCCAGGCCGTGGTGTTCGACCCCGCACGCAACGAACTCTTCACCGCCAGCCGCGGCCGAGGCGCCATGCTCAACGACCGCCGCATCCGCGCCAGCAAGCGCAGCAAGCTCGCCGAATGCCTGATCGGCACGGGTTTTCCCTTCCGTGATTTCAGCTTTGCCGAGGCCTACCTCAACATGTTCCGCGACATGATGAAGGCGACCTCGGGCCTGCGCCGCCCCGGCTCGGCCGCGCTCGACCTCGCCTGGGTCGCCTGCGGCCGCTACGACGGTTTCTGGGAAATGCGTTTGAACCCCTGGGACATCGCCGCCGGCAGCCTCATCGCGCAGGAAGCCGGCGCGCTGGTGGGCAATTTTCTCGGCAACGAGGGCTTTCTCGATTCCGGCAACATCGTTGCCGGCAACCCCAAGGTATTCGCGCAGATGCTGCAGATCCTCGCCCCGCATCTGCCGCCCGAACTGAAAGTCTGACGCCGCCTGCCCATGAGCGCCGCCAAGGAGGCCGCCGCCCACACGCCGATGATGCAGCAGTACCTCGGCATCAAGGCGCAGCATCCGGACATGCTGCTGTTCTATCGCATGGGCGACTTCTACGAGCTGTTCTACGACGACGCCGAAAAGGCCGCGCGGCTGCTCGACATCACGCTCACCACGCGCGGGGCGTCGGCGGGCGCGCCGATCAAAATGGCCGGCGTGCCGTATCACAGCGCCGAACAGTATCTCGCGCGTCTCGTCAAGCTGGGCGAATCGGTGGTCATCGCCGAACAGGTCGGCGACCCCGCGACGAGCAAAGGCCCGGTCGAGCGTCGGGTCACGCGCATCGTGACGCCAGGCACGCTCACCGACTCGGGTCTGCTCGACGAGACGCGCGACACGCTGATCCTGGCGATCGCCCCCAGCGGCGGCACACTCGGCGTCGCCTGGCTCAACCTCGCCGCCGGCCGCTTCCAGGTCAGCGAAATCACACCGGCCGCCCTGCCCGCGCTGCTCGCGCGCATCCGTCCGGCCGAAATCCTCACGCCCGACGGTTTCGATCTGGCGGCAACGTGCGCGGTGCGCCGGCTGGCGCCGTGGCAGTTCGATACGGAAAGTGCCGAGGCACGGCTCGCGCAGCAGTTCGGCAGCCGCGATCTCGCCGGTTTCGGCGTCGCCGACCTGCGGCTGGCCATCGCCGCCGCCGGTGCCCTGCTCGACTACATCCAGGCGACGCAGCGCACCGCGCTGCCTCACCTCCAGTCCATCCGCGCCGAGCGCGACGGCGAATTCGTCCAGCTCGACGCCGCCACCCGGCGCAATCTCGAACTCACCGAAACCCTGCGCGGCGAAGCGGCGCCCACGCTCCTGTCGGTGCTCGACACCACCGCGACCGGCATGGGCACGCGGCTGCTGCGCCACTGGCTGCACCATCCGCTGCGTGATCGCGCCCCCCTCACCGCGCGGCGCGACGCCATCGGCGTGCTCGCCGAATCTGCCGACACCGCCGCCGCGCTCACCCGCCTGCTGAAAGGCTGCGCCGACGTCGAGCGCATCAGCGGTCGCATCGCGTTGAAGAATGCACGCCCGCGCGATCTCTCCGGCCTGCGCGACACGCTGGCGTTGCTGCCCGAACTCGCCGCCCACCTGCCCGACGACGGCGCGCGGCTGGCCGCGCTCAAGGCCGCGCTCGCCGCGCGCCCCGGCCTCCACGCCCTGC
>JAIWOL010000158.1 GCA_020216925.1 Thiobacillus sp.
CCGCCGCTGGTGATCCGCATGCTGCGCGTGGGCGAAACCACCGGCGCGCTCGACGAAGCGTTGGACAACGTCACGTTTTTCTACAACCGCGAAGTGCTCGATTCCATCGAGAACGGCCTGCGCGTGCTCGAACCGCTGCTCACCGCCGTGCTCGGCCTGATTCTCGGCGGCATCCTGGTATCGGTGCTGCTGCCGGTGTACGACCTGATCGGCAGCCTGCCGTTGTAATCATGTTCAACCGCCGCCTCGTTCTCCTTGCCACGCCCCGCCAGATCGGCGCGCTCGACTGGCGCCCCGGCCGCATGCACTGGCTGGGTGAATACGCGTCAACAACCGAAGGGCTGGCCGCATTTCGCGCACTTCTTGCGCGTCACGCCCACCTGCCCACGCGACTGGTGGTCGACACCGTCGACGAGGATTACCGCACTGAAATCCTGCCGCATGCGCAGGGCCGCGCGCGCGAAGAGATGCTCGCCCGCAAGCTCAGACAGGTGTTCCGCAACGCCCGGTTCACCGGGGCCTGGCGTCAGGCCCGCGAAGCCGCTGGCCGGCGCGACGACCGCTACCTGCTTGCCGCCCTCACCGACGCCGACTGGCTCACGCCCTGGCTGGCCGCGCTCGACAGCGCCCGCGTGCCGCTCGCCGGCATCGTCCCGCTGGCACTGGCCTGCCAGCATCTGCTGGCCGCGCTGCGCGTGCAGGAACCGCACGTCCTGCTGGCTTACCGGCTCAACAACCGGCTGCGCCTGTCCTACTACCATAACGGTCTGTTGCGCTTTTCGCGCCTGATCGGCGGCGAAACGCCCGCGCCCTTGCCCGGCAACGCCGCCGACGAAATCGCCAAGACCCAGCTCTACCTCACCGGCCAGCGCATCCTGCCGCGCGAAGCGCGGCTGCACGTGGTGCTGGTCGATCCCGCCGGCCAGCTCGACAGCGCCCAGGCGCCGCTCAACGCTGACCCGGCGTTCAGCACGCGGCTGGTCGATCTGCCGGCGCTCGCCGCCGCCTTGCGGATACCGGACGACTTTCTCGCCGCCACGCCCGAGCTTGCGCCACTGGCTGCGCAGGCAGGCGAACCCCTGCTGCTGAACCTGGCGCCGCCCGAATTGCTCCGGGCCCACACCCTGTTCAGCTGGCGGCGCGGACTGCACATGGCGGCTGGCAGCATCGCCTTTGCCGGGCTTGCCCTGACGGGCGCGCTGTGGCTGCAATCTCACAGCCATCGCGATGAAGCCGCGCGCATCGAAGCCCAGGTCCGCCGTACAGACCTGGCCCATGCCGCAGTCGTGCAGCGCTTCCCCGCGCTGGCAACCCGCCCGGGCGATCTGGCCCGCACCCTCGATCTGGCGGACCGGCTGCAACGCCAGCCCTTCGATATTGCCGCCCTCTACCAGCCATTGAGCCAGGCGCTGGCCAGCCACCCCGATATTGTCCTGCTCTCGCTCAGTTTCGATGCGGCCGGCGCGGGCCGCGCCGGCATCGAGCTGGAGGCGCGGCTCGCCCGGTTCGACGGCAATTTCCGGGCGGCAATGGCCCGCATCGACAGTTTCGTCGCCAGCCTCGCGGCCCAGCCCGGCATCCGGAGCGCGGAAAAACGGAAAAGCCCGGTCGACACGGCGCCCACCGCCACCCTGCGCGGCGAAACCCTCAACGAAGCGCAGCCGGATGCGACCCGGTTCAAATTAAGCATCGAGGCGGACCAGCCATGACCCTGCCGCCATTGAGCGCATTGCGCGCCCCGCTGATCCTGCTGCTGACGGTGTCGATCGCTGCGGTAGCCGGCGTCGTCTGGAGCCTGCAACAAGATGCGCGAGCGCGCGCCAGCGTGGAATCGCAGCGCGCCGCGCTCGCGGCAGCGCAGGCCCGGCAGCGCCAGGGACAACACGATGCGCGGATGATCGACGCCCATATCGACGCCTACCGTGCGCTGGTTGCGCGCGGCTTCATCGGAGAGGAAAACCGTCTGGCCTGGATCGAGGCGGTGCAGCTCGCCAACCGTGAAAGCGGCCTGTATGGCCTCACCTACACGCTGTCCCCGCGTGCCGCAGCACCCGCCGCGCTGGCAGCCGGCCTGCCGCTCCAGCTCACGCGCATGACCGTGAAAATGCCCCTGCTGGTAGAAACCGATCTGCCCCGTTTTCTCGACGCACTGCGTGCCCGCACACCGGGCGTGGTACGGGTGGAGCGGTGTACACTGACGCGCCTGCTCGACACCGGCGAGGCCCTTTCGCCC
Organism: Thiobacillus sp.; assembly: GCA_020216925.1. GTDB lineage: Bacteria > Pseudomonadota > Gammaproteobacteria > Burkholderiales > Thiobacillaceae > Thiobacillus. The sequence continues at coordinate 2,234 of JAIWOL010000158.1, forward strand.
GACCCGGCGCTCGAGGCCGAATGCGAACTGACCTGGCATACCCTCACGACCAAGGGGCCCGCATGAACCGCCTGCCGACCGTTCTTGTGCTGTGGCTGGTCGCCGCGCCCGCGCAAGCCGCGCCGGAGCCGAACCGGCTTTTCTACACGCCCGCGCAGCGCGCCCAACTCGAGCAAATGCGCAGCCGCCCCGCCGCACGCGCCGCCCCCGCCCGCCCCGCCGTTCTCCCGCCCCTGCGTTTCGATGGCGTGGTCGTGCGCTCCGACGGCAACTCCACGCGCTGGGTCAACGGCCGCGCGCAGGTCGGCGCCAGCGGCCCGGCCGGGCTCAAGCCCGGCCAGATCCGGGCCGATGGCAAGGTCTACGAACCCTATCAGCTGCTACCGCCCCCCAGCGAGGGCAATACCCCATGACACGCCAAAAAGGATTTACGCTAATTGAAATGGCGATCGTGCTGGTCGTCATCACCATTCTGGTCGGGGGGTTGGTGGTGCCGCTGTCGGCGCAGATTCAGGCGCGGCGGGTAGCTGAAACCAAAAAAATCCTGGAAGAAGCCCGTGATGCGCTTTACGGCTATGCCATGACGCATGCCACGGGGACAGGATCGCTTTATCTTCCTTGTCCGGACACGGATGGCGATGGCCGGGAAAACCGCGTATCTCCTACGCAATGCACGGCCTACAGAGGCGAATACCCCTGGGTCGATCTGGGTACCGGCGCGCAAGACGCCTGGGGCAACCGGTTGCGCTATGCCGTGGTGAGCAATTTCATCGACAGAAACAGCGGATTCACGGCGGCGAGCCCGATTCCTGGCGGTTTCGATCCCCTGCTCGTTTGTAGCGACCGCACCTGCACCCCGCCGCTGGTCGCCGACCAGGTTGTCTTTGTGCTGGTATCGCACGGCCCGAATGGCTGGGGGGCCCGGAATGTCAACGGCAGCACGCTTGCGCCGCCGATAGCGCTGGACGAAGCGGACAACCTCGACAGTGACCGGTCCTACGTGAGCCGTCCGCCAACCAAAGCCGACAATCCCCTGGGCGAATTCGACGACCTGCTGAGCTGGTCATCGCACGCCCAGCTCATCGCGCGCGTTTGTCCTACGGGGTGCGGGACGCCCTAGCCTGCAGCCGCAAGCTCACGCATCCCCGCTGATTTTCGGTCAGTTCCAGACCATAGCCCGCCCGCGCCGCCTGCCGCGCCGCCTGATACAAGCCCACCCCCAAACCGAAATCCGACGCCACCGGACTCTGGAAAAGATTCCGCGCCACGTGTTCGGGCGCGGCTGAGCCGCTATCGGTCACTATCAGGGCAGGCAGGGGATGAAGTTTCAGCCGTGCCTCGACCGCGACACCCGGTTCGCTCTGACGCTTGCGCAAGGCGTTGGCCAGCAGGTTGTCGGCCACGCTGTCGAACAGGTCCATTGGCAAGGGGGTGCCATCCGGTTCATCCTCGACGACAAAGCGCACGTCGTCGTGTTCGTAGCGCGTACGCAGTGCCGCCCACCAGTCGCGTGCCGCGATCTTTTCCCCATCCATTTCGGCCGGCTGCTTGAGTTTGTCCACCGTCTGCGACAAACGGCTCGCCAGTTGCGGCAACTGGCGCTTCATCAGCGCCAGCAGGCGCTCGCTGTCCTCCGGCGTGCTGACGTCGGCCGCCGCGAGCAGGGTTTTCATCGACTGCAGGATGTTCTTCACATCGTGCGTGAGACGCGCGCCCGTGTCGTGAATCGCCTGGCTATAGGCCTGCTCGCGCAAAGTCTGTTCGCGCACCTTGGCGGCGTAAAAATAGCCCAGCAATTGCGACAGCAGATGAACGTGCAGGGCCAGCGCCGGTGTCAGCGGGCGCGCGGACTGCCAGGCCAGCGTGAGGCCATGGAATTGATGCACCACCTCGTGTGCGGCAGGTTCGCCAAACTCGCCCGAACCCCGTGCCGCCTGCCAGCGGCCGCCGCGGATCCACGGCATTTCACGCAGGTCGGCGAGTGCGCCCCGCACAAAGGATTCCGGGTCGCGCTCACGCTCCGCGAGCGTGGCCAGCCGCCTGGCCCAGGCTTCAAAGGGCAGGCCCACGGAAAGCAGGTAACGCGACGTAACCTGCCCCAGCCCGGCAAAGCCGGCTCGCGGATTCCACAGCAGCGACAGCGCCAGCAGCAGGGCGGCCATGCCGAGCAGGGTCTGCATCAGCGCCCAGGCATAGCTGGCTCCCGACACAGCCACCACGGCAAACACGCCCAGCGAGAGCACGATGACCAGCAGGGACAGCATCAGTCCATACACGAAATCGAGCGTCGACGTGGTGCTGCGCTGCCGCGCGCCTGGCAGGAACATGATCGCCAGCGGCAGCAAGGGCAAGCCAATCCGCACGCTGGTATTGACTGCCTCGGGCAAGGCGCTTGTGCCCAGCGTCTGCGGCAGCACCCACGCCAGCAGCAGCGCCAGCAGGTACGTCAACGCCAGCAAATAGGCCAGCCTGGGCCCGCGTTCGCTCTGGCCGGCGGCGGCAGCCCCTACCAGCCCGGCCAGAATCGACAGCCAGAGCGCCATCACCCAGGTGCTGTCGACCAACACCAGCAGGGCTGCCATGGCGAATACCGGCAGCGCCAGGCGAGGCTCGATACGGGTCTCGCTGCGGACCAGCGGCTGCCAGAGCAGAAACAGGCCATAGTGCGCGAGCAGAAAGGCACGCGTCAGCGTGCTGTCTGCATCCACCGCCACGGCGACGTGCAGCGCCAGCAGCATCAGCCCCAGCCAGCGCCCCGGTGTCACGCGCGCCAGCGCGGCTGCAAGACGGGTCAGCCAGTTGCCGCGCCCCGTAGCGCCGGCGGATTCAGTATTCATGGAAAGCCACGGGCGGAAACAGGATTCGACATGCCCCCGCTATCGGCAAACAGGCGGGGAAAATGAAGCCCATTCTGACGATTGGCTGGCGAGGGTGTCATTTTTTCACCAAAAGCTCACGGCCCTCGGCCGCCGAGCAGAAAATAACCTGAAAATTAACAAACAGTTACCGGTGTCATGGCTTGGCATGCGAATTGCAAGAGCGCAAGCGGACAATAAAAACCGGAGATTCCCCCATGTCCCGCCAGGTATTCAACCGTCGTCAGTCGGGTTTCACCCTGATCGAAATCGCCATTGTATTGGTGATCATAGGCCTGCTGCTGGGCGGCATCCTCAAGGGCCAGGAACTCATCAACAGCGCGCGGGTGAAGAACCTGGCGTCGGATTTCCGCAATGTGCCGGTGTTCATCTACGGCTACCAGGACAAGTTTCGTTCCCTGCCTGGCGACGACAGCGCAGCCACAACCCACCTCAACAACACGGCATCCAACGGCAACGGCGATGGCGTGATAGATGGCGCCTGGGACGCTACCACGGGTAACGTGGAATCGCGGTTTTTCTGGCAGCATGTGCGCATGGCGGGGCTGGCACCCGGGCCCACCGATCTTGGCGCTGGCGATTTCGTCCAGCGCAATGCCTCGGGCGGCATTCTCGGCATACAGAGCACCGCTCCCTTCACGGGCCTGACAGGGACTTATTTCGTCTGCTCGGGCGGCATCCTCGGCAGATATGCCAAGCAACTGGATACGCAGCTGGACAACGGCGACACCACCACGGGGTCACTCATGGTCGGAACAGCAACCGGAGGTGCACCTGCGCCTTCCATAAACGATGCCGACCCCTACGTTGTCTGCATGGGAATCTAGCGCGCGTTTCTGATCGCGCGCGCGTTGCCCGCGCTTGCTGTCAACGCGCGGAAAAACCCGCTGGCGCGGATTTTTCCGCATCCCGCACTCACCCCTGCATTATCCTGAATTCCGCCGCCGCCAGGCCGTCTGCCGCTCCACGCAGCACCAGCACGTCCCCCGCTTCGACGCAGGCGTCGGGGACGGCATCGATGCCTTGCACGCCCTGGCGGCGGATTGCCACGACCTCCACCAACAGCTCGTCCAGCGCCAGCTCGGCCAGACTGTGCCCCGCCGCAGCCGCCCCCTGCGTGACCAGCACGGTATGCAGGCGCGGCTGGGCATGGGCGTCGAGCTCGTCGTCGGCGTCGGACGCCCCCCGGAAAAATCCGCGCATCATGGCGTAGCGCGATTCGCGCACCAAACGGATGCGCTTCAATACCTGTGACAGCGGCACCCCCAGCAGCATGAGCGCATGGGACGCCAGCATCAGCGATCCCTCCATCACTTCGGACACCACTTCGGCCGCGCCCGCCGCCTTGAGTTCATCGATATGGGCATCGTCGATGGTACGCACCACCACCGGCAGTTCGGGCCGCAGTTCGCGCACATGACGCAGAATCGCCATGCTCGAATGCACGTCGGAATAGGTCACCACCACGGCCTGGGCGCGCGACAATCCGGCCGCCACCAGCACCTCGCGCCGGCTGGCGTCACCGTAGACCACGGATACCCCCGAGGCAGCGACCGCACGGATGCGTTCGGGGTCGGCGTCGAGCGCGACGAAGGTAATGCCTTCCGCCTCCAGCAGGCGGGCCAGATTCTGGCCGCTGCGGCCGTAACCGCACACGATCACGTGCTTGCTCTTGCCGAAGGTCTTGACGGCGATGTCGTGCACTTCCTTGGCGCGGCCCGCCCATTCGCTGCCGGCCAGCATGCGGGTGAGGCTGTCCATGCGGTTGATGAGGATGGGGGCCAGCAGCATCGACACCACCATCGCTGCCAGTACCGGCTGGGTGATTTCAGCCCCGAGCAGCCGCAGGTCGGCCGCCTGCGCCAGCAGCACGAAACCGAATTCACCGGCTTGGGCGAGCCCCAGCGCGGTGCGCGTGGCCGTGGGCCGGGCGCTGCCAAACGCCATCGACAGCGCGCCCACCAGCAGCCCTTTACCAAGCACGATCGCCGCGACCAGCACCAGCACATCCCCCCAGTTCGCCATCACTTGGGCAAGGTCGAGCCGCATGCCGATGGTGACGAAAAACAGGCCGAGCAGCACATCGCGGAACGGTTTGATGTCGTCTTCCACCTGGTAGCGGTATTCGGTTTCGGATACCAGCATCCCGGCAAGAAACGCCCCGAGCGCCAGCGACAGCCCCGCGCTCTCGGTCAGAAACGCCAGCCCCAGCGTGAACAGCAGCAGGTTGAGCGTGAAGAGCTCCGGCGATTTGCGCCCCGCCACCCACTGGAACCAGGGCCGCATCACGCGCTGGCCCACGAACAGCAGGAAACCCAGCACCGCCACGGCCTTGAGCATGGCCAGCATGAGATCGGTCGCCATGGTTTCCGATTCGCGCGCAAACGCCGGGATCAGGATCAGCAGCGGCACCACGGCCAGATCCTGGAACAGCAGCGCGCCAAAGATCTGCCGCCCGTGCGGCGTCTGGATTTCCAGCCGTTCGGCCAGCAGCTTGGAAACAATCGCGGTGGACGACATGGACATGATCCCGCCCAGCGCCACCGCGGCGAGCAGCGGCAGGTCGAGCAGCCAGGCGAGCAGCGCCGTGAAGACGATGGTGAGTCCCACCTGGGCGCCGCCGAACCCGAATACGGTCATGCGCATCGTCATCAGCCGGGGCAGACTGAATTCGAGACCGATGGAGAACATGAGGAAGACCACGCCGAACTCGGCGAGATAACGCGCCCCCTCGCTGTCCGGGATCCAGCCCAGTGCAAACGGCCCGATGGCGATGCCGGTCACCAGATAGCCCAGCATCGTCGGCAATCTGAGCGCACGCGCGGCGGCCGCCACCAGCACCGCCACAGCAAGCAGGATCAGTACGAGCTGGAGGCTGGAGTGCATCGGAAAATAACGGGCTGACAGGTACGTTTAGTATACTTGCCGACCATGCGTCCCGCCTCTCCCGCCCCTGAAGATTTGCTTGCGCTTGCGCGCCGGGTGCTCGACATCGAAGCCGATGCCCTGCGCCTCATGTCGCAGCGCCTGGATGACGATTTTGCCCACGCCGTTGCCCTCATCCTCGCCTGCACCGGCCGCGTCGTCGTCACCGGCATGGGCAAGTCGGGGCACGTCGGCGGCAAGATCGCGGCGACGCTCGCCTCCACAGGCACCCCGGCCTTTTTCATGCACCCGGGCGAAGCCAGCCACGGCGACCTCGGCATGATCACCCACGACGACGTGGTGCTGGCGCTGTCGAATTCCGGCGAGAGCGGCGAAATCGTCAGCATCGTGCCGCTCATCAAGCGGCGCGGCGCCAAGCTCGTGGCGATGACCGGCAACCCTGCGTCCACGCTGGCAAAAGCGGCCGATGCGCATCTGCATACCGGGGTTGACAAGGAAGCCTGTCCGCTCAATCTCGCGCCCACCGCCAGCACCACCGCCGCGCTTGCGATGGGCGACGCGCTCGCGGTCGCCCTGCTCGACGCCCGCGGCTTTTCGGCCGACGACTTTGCCCGCACCCACCCCGGCGGCAGCCTGGGCCGCCGGCTGCTGGTTCACGTGCACGATGTGATGCACAGCGGCGATGCGCTGCCCAAGGTTGGCCTCGATGCCACGCTCAAGGCGGCGCTGTTCGAAATGACGCGGAAGGGGCTGGGCATGACAGCCATTGTCGATGATGCCGGTCATGTCGCCGGCCTGTTCACCGATGGCGACCTGCGCCGCGTACTGGAGCGTCCGCTCGACATCCAGCAAGCCCGGATCGCCGACCTCATGACTCGCAACCCCAAAACGATCCGCGCGGACGAACTGGCCGTGGCGGCAGTGGAAAAAATGGACACACTCAAAATCAACGGCCTGCTCGTGGTCGACGACAGCGGCGCCCTGGTCGGCGCGCTCAACATGCATGACCTGCTCAAGGCAGGGGTGGTGTGATGACGCCCGATCTGCTCGGACGTGCGCGCAAAGTCCGCCTCGTTGCCTTTGACATCGACGGCGTGATGACTGACGGCACCCTGTTTTTCGGCGACGACGGACAGGAATACAAGGGTTTCAACTCCCTCGACGGCCATGGCCTGAAGATGCTCAAGGACAGCGGCCTCACGCTGGCCATCATCACCGGTCGCAGTTCGCGGGTGGTCGAGCACCGGGCAAGGAACCTCGGCATCGACATCCTGCACCAGGGCGCGCACGACAAACTCGCCGTCTACGAATCGCTCTGCAAGTCGCTGAACCTCGCCTGCGATGCCACTGCCTACATGGGTGACGACGTGGTCGACCTGCCGGTGATGCGGCGCGCAGGCCTCGCCATCACCGTTCCCGCCGCCCCCGACCTGGTCAAGGCACACAGTCACTACACCACGCTGCGCGAGGCCGGGCGAGGCGCCGTGCGCGAGGCCTGCGAAATGCTCATGCGCGCGCAAGGTACGCTGGATGCCGCCTTGGCGCCATACCTGAAATGAGTCCGGACTCTGCTGCGGCATGATCGAGCGTGGATCGCTGTGGCTGCCGCTGGCCATCCTGCTGGTGCTGGCCGGCCTGAGCTTCTGGATCGAACGCACGGTGCAGATGCCGGTCAACGGCAACGCAGCCCGGCAATCCGACCCGGAGGGCATCATGGAAGACTTCAGCGCCCTGCGCACGGACCCGCAAGGCCAGCCGCAGTACCGTCTCAGCGCGCGCCGGCTCAAGCACTACAGCAACAGCAAGCTCACTGAACTCGACGCACCGCGCTTTACCCAGCTCGATGCCACAAACGGTGAAATCGTTGCTCAGGCGCTGCAGGCCACCGTTTCACCCGACGGCAAAGAGGTCGACCTCGTCGGCAACGTGAAAGTCGAGCGCCAGGCCAGGCCGGGACAGGGCGCCCTCTCGCTCACCACCTCCCGCCTGCTGGTGTTCCCGGAGC
>JAIWOL010000092.1 GCA_020216925.1 Thiobacillus sp.
AGAATCTGCTGCGCGCGCCCGGCAGCGTCCAGATCGAGGACGCCACGCTTTCTGTGACGGCCGGCGCGATGGAATACCGCACCGACCGCCGTACCCTCAAACTCACCGGGCGCGTCAAGGCCCGCTATCACACAAAGGCCCGATGAACGTCATGCTGCCCGCCTCCACCCGCCTGTTCGTCGCCCTGTGCCTGGGCTGCGTCGCGGCTGTCGCCCACGCCGAAAAGGCAGATCGCGACAAGCCCGTGAATCTCGAAGCCAACACGGTCACGCTCGACGACATCAGAAAACTCAGCGTCTACGACGGCAACGTCATCCTCAGCCAGGGCACGCTCACGCTACGCGCCGACCGCGTGCAGGTAGCGCAGAAAAACGGCGAACTGGATACCGTCACGGCCACCGGACGGCCGGTGGCATTCCGCCAGAAACTGGATGGCCGCGACGAATACATCGAAGGATTTGCCGACCGCATCGAATACAACGGCGCGACGAGCGATCTCGAACTCATCGGTCAGGCGCGCCTGCGGCGAGGCACCGATGAACTGCGTGGCGCCCGCATTTCCTACAACGCGAGCACCGAGTTCTACAAGGTTGTGGGCCAGCCGGGCGCGCAGTCGCCGACTGGCCGGGTGCGTGCCGTGATCCGGCCGAAACCCCGCGCCGACCAGCCCGTAGCAGGCAAGCCATGAGCCGCATCGTCGCCCGGGGGCTGAAAAAGATCTACGGCAAGCGCACCGTGGTTCATGATGTGTCGTTCGAGGTCGGCAGCGGCGAGGTCGTCGGCCTGCTTGGCCCGAACGGTGCCGGCAAGACCACCTGCTTCTACATGGTGGTGGGCCTGGTTGCGGCGGACGGCGGCAATGTCATGCTGGATGACCACGACCTCACCCACATGCCCATTCACCAGCGCGCGCGGCTGGGCCTGTCCTATTTGCCGCAGGAGCCTTCGATCTTTCGCAAGCTCACGGTCGAGCAGAACATCGAGGCCATCCTGGAGCTCAAGTCCTACAGCAGGGACGAACGCAAGGAACACCTGGAAAACCTGCTGGAAGACCTGCATATCGCGCACCTGCGAGGCGCGGCCGCCGTCAGCCTCTCGGGCGGCGAGCGGCGGCGGGTGGAAATCGCACGGGCGCTCGCCATCAACCCGCGCTTTGTCCTGCTGGACGAACCCTTTGCCGGTGTCGATCCCATCGCCGTAATCGACATCCAGAAACTTGTTCACTTCCTGATCGAGCGCGACATCGGTGTCCTCATCACCGATCACAACGTGCGCGAAACCCTGGGCATCTGCAACCGCGCCTACATCATCAACGAAGGCCGGGTGCTCACCGCAGGCACCCCCGACCTCATCATCCAGGACGACAACGCGCGCAAGGTTTATCTCGGGGAAAATTTCCGCCTGTAAGCTGCCACGGGCGCCAGACAATCGCGTTAAACTTGACTCAAGTCGGCACACTTCTTGCCGTAGTCAGGTTTCATGAAGCACAGCCTCCAACTCAAGCTCGGCCAGCACCTCACGCTCACGCCCCAACTGCAACAGTCGATCCGGCTATTGCAGCTGTCGACGCTGGAACTCAACCAGGAACTGGAGCAGATGCTCCAGGACAATCCCCTGCTCGAACGCGAGGAAGAGGACGAGCCGAGCTTGAATGCCGATGCCGAATCGCAGAGCACCGACACGCCGCAGCATGCAGACAGTGCCGAACCCGATCCTTCGGCCACGCTCGACGACGTCGACTGGAACGACTACAGCGCGGCAGCGGGCGACGACGAGGACGGCGAGTACAGCCAGGGAGCCGTGACGGGAGCCAGCCTGCGCGAACATCTGCTCAACCAGCTCATTGTCAGCCCGTTGAGTCTGCGCGACCGCACCCTCGTTGCGGCGCTCATCGACGATCTCGATGAAGCCGGATTCCTCACCCAGCCGCTGGCCGACATCACCGCCAGCCTTGCCGAAGAAATCGAGGAACTCGAGCCCGAGGAAGTCGAAACCGCGCTCAAACACCTGCAGAACATGGACCCGACCGGCGTCGGCGCGCGCAACCTGGCCGAATGCCTCACGCTGCAACTGCGCGCCCTGCCCGCCGACACCCCGATGCGCGAGATCGCCATGCGGCTGACCTCGCATTATCTCGACCTGCTCGCCGCGCGCGACGTCGGCAAACTGAAAAAAATGCTCGGTATCGACGACGTCGCCTTGCGTGCCGCGCGCACGCTGATCCTGTCGATGAACCCGCGGCCCGGTGCCGCATTCAGCGCCGACGAAACGCACTACGTGATTCCCGATGTTTACGTACGCAAGGTCAAGGGCATGTGGATCGCCAGCCTCAACGCCGACGCCATGCCCAAACTGCGCGTCAACCGTGTGTATGCCGACATACTGGCGCGCCATCGCGAATCCGGCGGCAGCCAGCTCGCCAGCCAGCTACAGGAAGCGCGCTGGCTGATCAAGAACGTGCAGCAGCGTTTCGACACCATCCTGCGCGTCTCACAAGCCATCGTCGACCGGCAGAAACATTTCTTCGAACACGGAGAAGTCGCAATGCGCCCGCTGGTGCTGCGCGAAATCGCCGACGCCGTGGAACTGCACGAATCGACCATCTCACGCGTCACCACCCAAAAGTTCATGATGACGCCGCGCGGCCTGTACGAGCTGAAATATTTCTTTGGCAGCCATGTCGCCACCGATAGCGGCGGCGCCTGCTCCTCTACCGCCATCCGCGCGCTCATCAAGCAGATGATCGCGGCCGAGAATGGCAAAAAACCGCTCTCCGATGGTCAGTTGGCCGAAGTTCTCGGCCAGCAGGGCATCGTCGTCGCCCGCCGCACCGTCGCCAAATACCGCGAATCGCTGCAGATTCCGCCGGCCAACATGCGGCGCACGCTCTGATCCCGCAAGCCGATCCCGCAAGGCTTTTTCGACACGCGTTGCAACACCCCGCCGGCGCGCTTGAATGTGCCCAGTTTTCGTCCCACAATGAAATCGAGCGTGACGAAACGCTTCCGGCAACGGCACTGCAACTGCTTGTCCGGCTTACCCCAGCAGACTTTGGAGGTTTTATGAATCTGACGATTTCCGGCCATCATCTGGAAGTGACTCCCGCGATCCGCGCCTATGTGTCCGAAAAGCTCGAACGCGTCAAACGCCATTTCGACCACGTCATCAATGTCACAGTCATCATGCAGGTCGAAAAACTGGCCCACAAGGTGGAAGCCACCCTGCACGTCAAAGGTCACGATTTCCACGCCCACAGCGAGGACGGCAACATGTACGCGGCCATCGATCTTCTGGCCGACAAGCTGGACCGCCAGATCGTCAAGCACAAGGAAAAATCCGGCGATGTCCACCAAGGCAGCGGCGGCCTCAAGCATCAGTCCACAGCAGCACAGCCTGACCCGTTGTAAGTACGCCACGCCGGGGTCGGCAAGCCGTCCCCGGACGTATAATCCGCCCGCGCCGGATTGTCGAACCGGCAGCGCAACCGGCACATGAACCTGATCGCACCCCTCGTCGCTCCGGAAACCACCTTGCTCGATCTCAGCTTCTCCAGCAAGAAGAAGCTTTTCGAGCACGCCGCGGAACTGTTTGCGCAGACGCAGGGGCTGAAATCGTCCGACATATTCAGCAGCCTGTTCGAACGCGAACGCCTGGGCTCGACCGCGCTGGGCTGCGGCATCGCCATTCCGCATGGCCGCATCAAAGGCATGAAGGATGCGCATGGCGCCTTTTATCGCCTGAAGTCGCCCCTCGAATTCGACGCGCCCGACAACCAGCCGGTCACGCTGTGCTTCGTGCTGCTGGTTCCCAAGGACGCCAACGAGCGCCATTTGCAAATTCTGGGCGAACTCGCCCAGCTGTTCGGCGACGAGGCCATGCGCGATGCCATGATGCGGGCGCCTTCTCCCGAAGCGCTGGTCACCCTGCTTGGCGCCTGGTCCGGCTGAACCATGACCGGGGTTGCCCACGTCACCGTTGAAACTCTGTTTCACGACATGGCGAGCGATCTGGGGCTTGAATGGGTAGCCGGACAGGCTGGCGGGCAACGCATCCTCTCGTCCGAAACCGTGCAGAAGCCCACGCTCGCACTCATCGGCCATCTCAACTTCATCCATCCCAATCGGGTACAGGTTCTTGGCTGTGCCGAGATGGACTATCTGCGGCGCCTCAGTCCCGCCGGGCTGGACGACGCCATCGGACATCTGTTCTCGACCGAACTGGCCGCCATCATCGTTGCCAATGGCGAAGCAGTGCCCACCATTCTGCTCGACGCCGCCGAACGCTGCCAGACGCCGCTCTTTACCTCGCCGCTCCCCGGCCCCATCCTGATGTCCCATCTGGGCCATTACCTCACGCAGGAACTGGCCGACACGGATTCGGTACATGGCGTCTTTCTCGAAGTGCTGGGCCTGGGGGTGCTGCTCAAGGGCGACGCCGGCGTCGGCAAGAGCGAACTTGCCCTGGAACTCATTACGCGCGGCCATCGGCTGGTGGCCGATGATGTGGTCGAGCTGAAGCACGTTGCCCCGGAGACGCTCGAAGGCTCGTGCCCGCCGCTGATCCGCGACTTTCTTGAGGTGCGCGGGCTGGGCATCCTCAACATCCGGTACCTGTTCGGCGAAACAGCCGTCAAGTTGCAGAAAAACCTCAAGCTCATCGTCGAACTCGTCCAGCCGAAAGAAATCGGCGAGGTAGGCCTCAACCGGCTCGACATGGTGGCATCGACGGAAACCATCCTCGGCGTGGCAATCCCCAAGGTGCGGATACCTGTCGCAGCCGGACGCAACCTGGCCGTACTGGTCGAGGCTGCGGTGCGCAATCACATTCTCAAGAGCCGGGGCATCAATCCGGTCGAACTATTCATCCATCGCCAGCGGGCCGCCATCGACGGCGCAGGCAAATGAGCGCGCCCATGCAGATCGTGCTGGTATCCGGACTCTCCGGCTCGGGCAAGAGCATTGCCATCGCCGTACTCGAAGACATGGGTTTTTACTGCGTCGACAACCTGCCGCTGGCGATGCTAAGACCACTGGTCGATCACCTTCAGCGGGAACGGGTCGAGCGTGTCGCCGTCGCCATCGATGCGCGCAGCGGGGCCAGCTTCGCGCAACTGCCCGCGCTGGCCGATTCCTTGCGCGCCCAGGGCCACGACCTGCGCGTCATCTTCCTCGAAGCCAAAACCCTCTCGCTGGTGAAACGCTTTTCCGAGACGCGCCGCCGCCATCCCCTGTCGAGCGACACGGTTTCGCTCGCGGAGGCCATTCAGCTCGAGCGCGAAACGCTTGCCGACATTGCCCCGCTGGCCCACCGCATCGATACCAGCGACCTGTCGGCCTCCGCATTGCGCTTGTGGATCAAAGACCTGGTGGGACAGGACCGCTCGCGCATCACGCTGCTGTTCGAGTCCTTCGGCTTCAAGCACGGCATTCCGCTCGACGCCGACCTGGTCTTTGACGTGCGCTGCCTGCCCAATCCGCACTACGTTGCCGAACTGCGTCCACTCACCGGGCGCGACGCGCCGGTGCAGGCCTTTCTGCAAGACAGCGCGGATGCCATGGCGCTGCTCGCCGACATTCGCGGTTTTGTCGAGAACTGGCTGCCCTGCTTCATCCGCGACCATCGCGCCTATCTCACCGTGGCCATCGGCTGCACCGGCGGCCAGCACCGTAGCGTGTATTTCGCCGAAACCCTCGCCGCCGCCTTCCGCGAACGCGAGCAGGTTCTGGTGCGTCACCGCGAACTGTCCTGATGCTGAAGGCCGGTGATTTCGCCGTGCTCGCCGCCGGCACCGCAGCCGTTGCCGCATTGGCCTGGTGGGCCTGGCTTGCGCCTTCAGCCCTTGCCGACACCGCGCTCGTCCGTGCCGCCGGAAAAGTCGTGCACAGCGTGCCTTTGAACCGTGCGCAGATCCTGGTCGTCAGCGGGCCGCTCGGCCCCACCCGCATCGAAATCGCACCGGGACGCGCACGCGTCCAGGCCGACCCCTCGCCGCGTCAGCTTTGCGTCAGACAAGGGTGGCTTGTGCGCGCAGGCGATGCCGCGCTGTGCCTGCCCAACCAGGTCAGCCTGGAATTGCGTGGCCGCCAATCCCCTTATGACACCCTCGGCTATTGAACTCCACGTCACCGCCGAAGACCGCTGCATGGCGCGTCTGGCTGCGCTTGCGCTCGGGCTCACACTGGCCGAAGCCGTCATTCCCAGTCCGATCCCGGGTGTGAAACCGGGGCTGGCCAACATCATCGTCCTGCTGGTGCTGCTGCAATACGGCTGGCGCGCGGCCGCCTGGGTGTCCGGCCTGCGCGTGCTGGCCGGCGGCATCCTGCTCGGCATGCTGTTCGCGCCGGGTTTCTGGCTATCTGCCGCCGGCGCGTGCGCAAGCCTCGCCGCGCTGGCCGCCGCGCGCCATCTGCCGGCACGCCACTTCGGCCCGGTGAGCCTGTCGGTCATCGCCGCCTTCGCCCACATTGCGGGACAACTGGCGCTGGCCGCCGCATGGCTTCTGCCCGCTGCGGCCATTTTCAAGATGCTGCCAGTGTTCGCCGCCGCCGCGCTGGTGTTCGGTACGGTCAACGGGGTCGCGGCCGCCCGCCTGCTGCCGCGCATGGCGCTTGCCGCGCCTGCGCCCGACAGGCGACAATCCGGCCCATGCCCTACCCTCTGAACTCCGTCACTCTCGCGCTCTCGGGCGCGTCCGGCATGGCCTACGGCCTGCGCCTGCTGGAATGTCTCATCGCCGCCGACCTGGAAGTGAATCTGCTCGTCTCGCAGGCCGCGCATCTGGTTGCCAAACAGGAGCTCGGCGTGGCGCTGCCGGCGCGGGCGAACGAGCTGGAACGCCAGCTCGTGAACGGCCTCGGCGCGCGCGACGGCCAGTTGCGCGTGTACGGCCGTGACGACTGGAACGCGCCGGTCGCGTCCGGCTCCAATCCGGCCGACGCCATGGTGGTGTGCCCCTGCTCGATGGGCACGCTTGCCGCCATCGCGCACGGCATGTCGGACAACCTCATCGAACGCGCCGCCGACGTGGCGCTGAAAGAACAGAAGAAACTCATCCTGGTGCCGCGCGAAACACCCTTCTCCACCCTGCATCTGGAGAACATGCTGATACTCTCGCGCATGAACGCCGTGATCCTGCCGGCCAACCCCGGCTTCTATCACCACCCCGATTCGATCGAGGCCTTGGTCGATTTCATCGTCGCCCGCATCCTCGACCAACTCGGTATCCAGCATGCCCTCATGGCGCGCTGGGGCGAGAACCGCTGAGCCGTGACCAAACCCGTCGCGCTGCCGCTCTTCCCGCTCAACACCGTCGTCTTTCCCGGTGGACGCCTGCCGCTGCGCGTCTTTGAACAGCGCTATCTCGACCTGATCAAACGCTGCATTGCCGAAAACGCGTCTTTCGGCATCTGCGCCATCCGCGAAGGACAGGAAGTCGGCACGCCTGCCGTGCCCTGCGCCGTCGGCACCCGCGTGCGCATTGTCGAATGGGATATGCCGCAGACCGGCATCTTCCATGTCGACACCGAAGGCCTCGACCGCTTCGTCATCCGCAGCACCCGGGTCGAGCCATCCGGATTGCTGACCAGCCAGGTTGAACCGGTGAGCGCCGAAGCCCCAGCCGCCATCCCCGAGGAATACGAACTGGCCACCGAAGTGCTCCAGCACATCATCGGCGAATACGGCGCATCGCGCTTCCCTGAACCGCACGCGTTCGAAGATGCCGTATGGGTAGGCTACCGTCTGTCGGAAGTGCTGCCGCTCAAGTTGTCCACGCGACAGAACCTGCTCGAAATGAACGACAGCCTTGCGCGCCTGCGCATCCTCGTCCAAATCCTGCGCCAGCACATGAATTGAGGCATTGCCCGTGGCCCGTTTCTACCCCGCGCTCGAAGACAAACACCGCGCTTTCATCGCCGCGCAGAAAATCTTCTTCACCGCCAGCGGCACCGCCACCAGCCGGCTCAACCTCTCCCCCAAGGGTATGGACAGTCTGCGCGTACTCTCGCCCGGGCGTGTTGCGTATCTCGACCTCACCGGCAGCGGCAACGAAACCGCCGCCCATCTCAGACACGACGGCCGTTTGACGCTGATGTGGACGAGCTTCGACGCCGATCCGCTCATCCTCAGAGCGTATGGACGCGGCCGCGCCGTACGCCGGCAGGACGCCGACTGGGCCGATCTGCGCGCGTACTTCCCCACCCTGCCCGGCGAACGCCAGCTCATCGTGCTCGACATCGACGCCGTGCAGACCTCGTGCGGCTACGCCGTGCCGCTGTACAGCTACCGCGGCGAACGCGATACGCTGGCGCGCTGGGCCGAGAAGAAAGGTCCGATCGGTTTGCTCGACTACTGGCGCGAAAAGAATCAGGTCAGCATCGACGGCCTGCCCACCCATCTGCTGGAGGAATAGCCATGACCCGTTTCCTGATTCCCATGATCTGCCTGCTCGCCGCCTGCGACGCCAGCCCGCCGCCACAACCGCAAACCGAAGAGCGTAAGCCCAATCCCGTGTTCGAAACGCAGATTCAGGCGGTGGAGAAGGCACGCGCGGTGGAGGGCCAGATGATGGAGGCGGCGGAGGCGCAGAAGAAGCAGATGGATGAGGCGGCGCAGTGAACTGAAACCCTAGTCGGATTTAAGCCAAGCATGGTTCAGCTCAAATACTGCGGCAACTGCCCATTCGGCGTGAGCTTGTCGATCACCTGCGGCAGCAGACCGGCAAGCCCGTCGGCGGCCTGTGCTTCGTTCATGCCAAGCCGGCCGGCGATCTGGCCGAGCTGGCCGCTGCCGAACACGGCCTGGATCTGTTCGGGGGAGACGGGCAGGTTCTGGCCGGTACCGATCCAAGAGTTCATCTGCTCGCCCAGGCCTTGCTGCCGGAAAGCCTGCACCAGACCGGCAAGCCCGCCGCTCTGCCCCTTGTTCGAGAGCATCTGCATCACCACGTCGAGCATGGCGTTGTTGCCGCCGTTGCCGCCCGCGCCGCCGAGGGCACCCATCATGCTGTCCAGAAGTCCCATTGCCGTCTCCCTGTGCAAAATAGCCAGCATGGCACAGACCAATGAAGCGCGCGAGATCGCGGGCAAAACTTTACATTTCTTCGATGAGCTTCTGCACCACCGCACCGGCGAGCATGAGCCCGAAGATCGGCGGCATGTAGCTGATGGTGCCGTTGACGGCGCGCGCGCGGCCCCGGCCTTCGACCGGCTGCGGCGGCAGCGGAGCGCGGCCGGCCTCGTCGGAGAACACCGTGAGTACGCCTTTGGCAATGCCGCGCTTGCGCAGACGCTTGCGCATCACCGAGGCCAGCGGGCACATGCAGGTTCTGGAAATATCGGCGACCCGGATGCGTGTGGGATCGAGCTTGTTGCCCGCGCCCATGCTGGAGGCAACCCGCAGACCGCGTTCAACGCTGCTGGCAACGAGCGCGACCTTGCAGTTGAGCGAGTCGATGCAGTCGATGACGAAATCCGCATCCGCCGGAATGATGTTGGCAACCGTTTCCGGCACCAGGAATTCGCGCAGCACGACAAGCTGGCACTGGGGGTTGATGTCGCGGATGCGCGCGGCCATGAGCGCGGCCTTGGGCTGGCCCACGGTGGAAAGCAGCGCGGGCAGCTGGCGGTTGATGTTGGACTGTGCCACCACATCGTGGTCGACGATCATAAGCCGGCCAACGCCCGCCCGCGCGAGCGCCTCGGCGCAGTAGGAACCCACGCCGCCCAAGCCCGCGACGAGAACATGCGCCCGCGCGAGCTTGCCCTGTTCATCTGGGTTGAGCAGGATGCGTGTGCGTTCGAATTGCGGCGGCAGGGCTTCGATCATCTAGAATCCAGGGATGCTTAAATGGCTGATCACGCTCGTTGCTGCCTTGCTGGTGCTGGGCCTGCTTACGCCCTGGCTCAATCGCCTGGGTTGGGGCCGGCTGCCGGGCGACGTGCGCATCAAGCATAAACGCGGCTTATTTTACTTCCCCTTCGCCAGCGTGGTACTCGGCTCGCTCCTGCTGTCGCTGATCGCCTGGCTGGTGGGACGCTGAAACATCCATGAACAAGGCTTTCGTCAAGGAATCCGACGCGACCGACGATGAAGACGACGTCGGCGCGCCCGCGCTGCCCGCCGGCAGCAAGAACTACATGACCCCCGCCGGCTACGCGCAGCTCGACGCCGAATTCAACCAGCTGTGGAAAGTGGAGCGCCCCAGGCTGGTGGAAACCATTCACTGGGCCGCGAGCAACGGCGACCGCTCCGAAAACGGCGACTACATCTACGGCAAAAAACGCCTGCGCGAGGTGGACCGCCGTCTCCGCTTTTTGTCGAAGCGGCTGGAACACGCCGAAGTGGTCGATCCCGCCACGCGCGAGGCCACTGACCGGGTATTCTTTGGCGCCACCGTCACCGTGGCGGACACCGACGGCACGGAATCCACCTATGCCATAGTCGGCATCGACGAGGCCGACGCCGCGCGCGGGCGCATTGCCTGGATTTCGCCGATGGCGCGCGCGTTGCTGAAGGCACGCGAGGGCGATACGGTGAGCGTGCAGACGCCGGAGGGCCGGCGCGAGGTGGAGATCGTCGAGGTGCGTTATGTCGCGCTCGACTAATTGAGTGCGCTCGCCAGCAGGCGCCGATAGCGGCTCACCAGTTCGCCGCCGCCCAAAAGGTTGAATACCGACAGCAGGGTCTTGCGCCCGACGTCGTCCTGAAAAGTGCGATCGAGCCGCACGATCTCCAGCAACTGCTCCATGCCGGCTTCGTAGTCGCCAGCCGCAACCAGCAGGTTGCCAAGCTTGAGACGCGCCTCGAGATCGTTGCCGTCGGCCTCCACCCGCGCGCGCAGCGCGGTTTCGTCCTCGCCGGATGCGCCGGCAAACTGCAGCCGGGCCTGCAACTGCGCCACCCGTGGATCGGCGGCGTCCGGCACGCTGCCGACCAGGCGCCGCGCTTCGTCGGTTTCACCGATGTCGAGCATGATCTCGGCGGCATCCAGCCGCACGCCAACGTGCTGCGGATCGAGCTTCGAAGCCTCGGCCAGCAGCTGCAATGCGGCGGACGTATCGCCGGCCATGCGCGCGTCGGCGGCCTGCGCGCGCAGTTCATCCGCCGGGCTGGGAATGATGCGGTCGAGGAAGGCGCGCACCTCGCCTTCCGGCAACGCCCCGGAAAACTCGTCGACCATTTCGCCGTTGATGAACGCCTTTACGCTGGGAATGCCGCGCACGGCGTAGCGCGCGGCGAGTTCCTGATTCTCGTCGGAATTGATCTTGGCCAGCAGAAACTTGCCGCCGTATTCCGCTGCGAGTTTTTCCAGAACGGGTTTCAGCGATTTGCAGGGGCCGCACCACGGCGCCCAGAAATCGACAACCACCGGGCGCGTGCGCGATTCTTCGAGGACGTGCTGATCGAAGTCGGCAAGGCCGACGTCAAGAGCGTGTTCAGACATGCGGGTCTCCGTTCAGATCTGTCTGGCCAGTTCGGCCGCCAGTCCGGTATATGAGGCCGGGGTCATTGCTTTCAAGCGGGTTTTCTCGGCATCGGGAATCGTCAGCCCGTCGATGAAGTCGTGCAGCGACGCCTTCGTGATGCCGCCCTTGCCGCGCGTGAGTTCCTTCAATTGCTCGTAGGGATTGGCCACACCGTAACGGCGCATCACGGTCTGGACCGGCTCGGCGAGCACGTCCCAGGTGACATCCAGATCGGCCGCGAGCGCAGCCGGATTGGCCTCAAGCTTGTCAAGCCCGCGCAGGCAGGATTCGTATGCCAGCAGGCTGTAGCCGAAACCCACGCCCATGTTCCTGAGCACGGTGGAATCGGTGAGATCGCGCTGCCAGCGCGAGATCGGCAGTTTCTCGGACAGGTGACGCAGCACGGCGTTGGCGATGCCGAGGTTGCCCTCGCTGTTTTCGAAGTCGATGGGATTGACCTTGTGCGGCATGGTCGAGGAGCCGACCTCGCCGGCCCTGGTTTTCTGCTTGAAGTAGCCCAGCGAGATATAGCCCCACATATCGCGGTCGAGATCGATGAGGATGGTATTGGTGCGCGCGATGGCGTCGTACAGCTCGGCCATGGCGTCGTGCGGCTCGATCTGGATGGTGTAGGGGTTGAAGGCAAGGCCCAGTTCGTTGATGAAGTTGCGCGCGAAGCCTTCCCAGTCGAGTTCGGGGTAGGCCGAGAGATGGGCGTTGTAGTTGCCCACCGCGCCATTGATCTTGCCCAGCAGTTCCACGCCGCCGATGGCATCCCACGCGCGACGCAGACGGTAGACGACGTTGGCGAGTTCCTTGCCGACGGTGGTGGGCGAAGCGGGCTGGCCGTGGGTGCGCGACAGCATCGGCAGCTCGGCGAGCTCGTGCGCCATGTCGGTGAGGCGCGCGATGAGCTTTTCCAGCGCGGGCAGCAGCACGGCGTCGCGCGCGCCCTTGAGCATGAGCGCGTGCGACAGGTTGTTGATGTCTTCCGAAGTGCAGGCGAAATGAAAAAACTCGGATACCGCCGCGATCTCGGGATTGGATTGCGTTTTTTCCTTGAGGAAATATTCGACCGCCTTCACGTCGTGGTTGGTCGTCGCCTCGATGCTCTTCACGCGTTCGGCGTCAGCCACCGAGAAATGGTCGGCAATGCCATCGAGCACGGCGATGGCATCCGCCGAGAACGCCGGCACCTCGGCAAGCGCGGGTTCGGCCGCCAGCGCCTTCAGCCATTCGATCTCGACGATGACGCGGTACCTGATCAGCGCGTACTCGCTGAAGAAATTGCGCAGACCGGCGGTCTTGCTGCCGTAGCGGCCGTCGAGGGGGGATAGGGCAGTGAGGGCGGTCAGTTCCATGTTTGCTTCCGATCGATGTGTGTTTTACAAGACGGACGGGACAGGAGAGAAATTCTCAGCTTCTGCGTCCTCTTGCTCTCTTTGTGCATTTCCATGTCGTGTGGACGCGATCCGCCGGCCGCGCCATGTCAAAGGGTGCGCCGGTCACGCACGGCCTGCGCCAGCGTGCCGCTGTCAACGTATTCCAGTTCGCCGCCGGCCGGCACGCCGCGCGCCAGCCGGCTTACCTTCAGGCCGCGCGCCTTGAGCAGTTCACCGATGGTGTGCGCGGTGGCCTCGCCTTCCGGGGTGAAGTTGGTGGCGAGCAGCACTTCCTCCACTTCGCCGTCGAGCGCGCGTGCAATCAGGCGGTCGAGATGGATCTCGCGCGGGCCGATGCCGTCGAGCGGAGACAGCCGCCCCATCAGCACGAAGTAGCGCCCGTCGTAGCTTTGCGTGGCTTCCATCATGTTGAAGTCGGCCGGCATCTCGACCACCGCGAGTTTGCGCCTGTCGCGGCGCGGACTCGCGCACACCTCGCACACCTCGGCTTCCGAGAAATTGTTGCACAACCGGCAATGCACCAGATGCTTCAGGGCATGGTCGAGCGCGCCGGCCAGCGTCTCGGCGCCACGCCGGTCGCGTTGCAGCAGGTGATACGCCATCCGCGCCGCGGATTTGGGGCCAACGCCCGGCAGCACGCGCAGGGCGGCGATCAGATGGTCGAGCGCGGCGGGCTGCATCGTGGCGGGTATGCGGTCAGAAAGGCAGTTTCATGCCAGGCGGAATCGGCAGGCCGGCGGTTACGCTTGCCATTTTTTCCTGCACGGTGGATTCGACCTTGCGCACCGCGTCGTTCACCGCGGCGGCCACCAGGTCTTCCAGCATTTCCTTGTCGTCGCCCATCAGGCTGGAATCAATGGCGACGCGGCGCACGTCGTATTTGCAGGTCATCGTCACCTTCACCATGCCGGCGCCGCTTTGGCCTTCGACCTCGATTTCGGCCAGCGCGGCCTGCATCTTGGCCATGTTCTCCTGCACCTGCTGGACCTGTTTCATCATGTTGCCGATGCCGCCTTTCATCATGGGTGTTCTCCTAGTGGCTGTATGGTCGATGCGTCGATCTGGCCGTCGAATTTCTCGACCAGTTCGCGCACAAATGGATCGGATTCTATGGCCGCCACCGCTTCTGCCTGACGGGCTTCCCTCTCGCGGGCGCGCACTTGCTGGGGGGTTTGCTCGGCCGCCCCGCCAACCTCGAACGCGACCTGCAGGGCGTCTCCGTGTTTTTCGCGCAGCGCGGCGACGAGTTTGTCCTTGTAGCTCGCATCGAGCAGGTGTTTGTGTGCTTCGCCGACGCGCAGCGTCAAGGCGTTACCCGTCTGCGAGACCAGTTCGCAGTGGTCGGCCAGCATCTTGGCCATGCCGCCCAGACGCAGTCTGCTGACCACGTCGAGCCAGTCCCACTGGCCGGTTGCAGCAGATTTGCGGGCCGTGGCCGCGGGGGGTGTATCGCAGGCCCGCGCGCCGGCCGCAGCGGTTTCGCGGGGCGCGGGGTCACGCTGCCCCGCGGCGCGATCGGGCGCTG
>JAIWOL010000194.1 GCA_020216925.1 Thiobacillus sp.
CGGGCGGGGGGGGCGCGGCGGCGGGCGCGGCTGCCGGAAGCTGGCGCGGCAAGCCCTGGCGCTGCCAGGCATCGCAGGCGCGTGCCAGCCAGTCGTTCTTCGCCGCGTCGCCGGAGACGATCAGGGCCTGTTGGGCGCGGGTGGCGGCTACATAAAAAAGGTTCTCGGTTTCGCGTGCGGCGAGCGCCGCCTCATCCGTGAACCAGCGTTCGCGTGCTGCACCGCGATCCCCCTTGTTGCCAAACAGCGAAAAATGCAGCGGGCGCGGCGCTGCGGGCGGCCACGGCGCAAGCACGGCATGGTGCACCGGCTTGTCGTGGTCGCTGCCGCCCAAAAGCCACACGATGGGCGCTTCCAGCCCCTTGGCGCCGTGGATGGTCAGGAGCCGCACGGCGTTCGCGCCGTCGGCGGCGATGCCTTCGTCCGGCGCGGCGTCGGCATCGTCGACGAGCGAGGCGAGTTCGCGCGCGAAGCCGGTGAGCGTGGGGTAGCGTCCCGCGCCCTGGTTCAGGGCAAGTTGCATGAAGGCGCGCAGGTTGGCCGCCACCTGCGGCCGCATCGCCGGCGGGACGGCGGCGGCGTAACGTGCTTCGAGGTCGCCTTCGCAGTAGATGCGGTCGAGCAGGTCGTGCGCCGGGAGCCTTCCCGCTTGCGTGCGCCAGCCGGCGAGCAGGCGCGCGGCGCGCGCGAGGCAGGGCGGGCAGCCGGCCTCTGCCGCTAGCGCAAGCAGGCGTTCCCAGCCGCGCAGCCCGGCGTCGGCGCGCGGCGCAAACAGCGCCATCAGCGCCTGGTCGTCGCAGTCGAACAGCGGGCTTTTGAGTGTGTGGACAAGCTTGAGGTCGGCATGCGGCAGCAGCAGGGTGTCGATCAGCGCGATCAGGTCCTGCGCTTCCAGCGCGTGCAGCAGGCCGCCCCGGCGCGAGGTGATGAAGGGGATGCCGGCTTTTTCCAGCGCACGTTCGTAGAGCGACAGGTGGGTGCGCTTTTTTACCAGCGCCATCACGTCGCCGGGCCGGGCGGCGCGCAGGACGCCGTTGTCCATGACGCCCCAGCGGCCGAGGATCTCGTCCGCCAGCGTGCGCGCAAAGACGCGCGCTTCCTCGTGCACCGCACGGTCGGCGGCCTCTGCGCGCGGCGTGGTGAGCGGATTGCGCAAGCCGCCGGTTTCAGGCGGGGCAGGTTCCGGCGCAGGGACCGGAATCGCGCGAACCGCGCCGCTGAGCGCTTGGTTGGCCGGTGCGGGGATGTGCGGCGTGTAACCCGCCATGCCGGCAAACAGCGGATTGATCGCATCGACCACGACGGGCGCGAGCCGCCGCGACATGTCGGTGGCAAAGTGCGCGGCATCGAAATGCATGGCGAGAAAGCGCGCCGCTTCGTCGAACACCCGCGCTTCGCCGCGCCGGAAGCGGTAGATCGCCTGCTTGGGGTCGCCTACCAGAAACACCGTTGGCGCGCGGTCGGACTGCGCGGCGTCGGTGAGCCAGGCGCTGAGCGCCTGCCATTGCAGCGGGTTGGTGTCCTGGAATTCGTCCAGCAGCAGGTGGCGCACGCGGGCATCGAGTTTCATGGCCAGGAGCGGACGCAGCGTGTCGTCTTGCAGGAGTTTCGCCGCCTGCCATTCCGCGTCGGTGAAATCGAGCACCCCCCGTCGGGTTTTTGCTGATTGATACGCGCAGACGCAGGCGTGGCCAAGCAGCAGACCGTGCCGGTTGAGTTGCCAGATGCGCTGCGCGGTGCGCGCTTCGAGCACATCGAACAACCGCGTTTCCAGTGATTCGGTGTCGCGCTGGTATTGATCCAGCCGGTCACCCAGCGCGGCCTGCAGCGCCTTGGTCGGTTTCCACACCCGGCGCTCGAGTTTGGCCGTCAGCACCGTCCTCAAAACTGTTTCGAGATCGCGCGCCGCCAGCGCGGCGACCAATGCCTCGCCGCGTTCGGCTTCCTGCTTGCCGCCCGTCGACAGCGCCGACGCGACGCCTGCTAAACGCCGCATGGCGTCGGCGTCCTGCCAGAACGCGGCCTCCGGCTCGACGTCCGGCTCGATGCCAAGCTGGGTTCGAAGCGTGTCGAGTGCCTCTTCTACCGGGTTGTCGCCGCCGTCCGTGTAGGCCCACCACTCGGCCCGCGCATCCATGAAGTTCTTGAGCAGTGTGTACAGATTCGATTCGCCGATTTCATCCAGGAGCGCGCGCAGTGCCTGGCCCTCGGGCGTTTCGGGCGCGCGCGCCCAGGCATCCAGCAGCGCGTCGCGCACTTCGTCCTGCAACTGCTGCGGGCGTTCCAGCAGCGGTGCGCCCCACGGCAGCCCCGCCTCCAGCGGTGCGCGCTTCAGCAGGTCGAGAAACCAGCCATGAAAGGTGGTGATCGTCGGCCCCGGCGCGGCAGTCAGCACCGTTTCCAGCAACCCGCGCGCGCGCGGCACGAGAGAGTCGATTTCGACGTCGGCAAGGCTGCGCTCGCGCAGGAACGTCCGCACCGTGTCGTCGTCGCCGAGCGCCAGTACGCGCAGCCAGTGATGCAGCCGGTCGGTCATTTCCTGCGCCGCGCGGCGCGTGAAGGTAATCGCCAGCAACGTTCCCGGTTCGGCCCCGGCCAGCAGCAGCCGGATCATCCGCGATACCAGCAGCCAGGTCTTGCCGCTGCCGGCGCAGGCTTCGACCACCACCGAACGGGTGGGGTCGAGGGCAGCGGGGACGTGAAGGCGTTCAGGCATGCCAGTGTCCCTTGCGGCATACGCCGCGCGCATCGCAGTACTGACACACGCTGTCGATCCCGGACGCGGGCAGGGGTGCGCCGGCGGCCAGCGTTTCGAGCAATGCCGGCAGGCGGCCGGCGATGCCGGCGACATCGGTTTCGCCGGGCAGATCGATGGCCTTGACCGGGGCTTCGGACAGCGGCAGAAAGGCGGCGGCAGCGTCGCCGGCGAGCCAGGCGTAGAAGGGCAACTGAACGGCCTCGGCGGGATTCTTGTTCTTCTTTCTGAGACTTTCGGCCGAGCCGGTTTTGTAGTCGAACACGGCGCGCGCCTCGAAACCGTCGGCATCCTTGCGCACGTCGACGCGGTCGAGCACGCCCATGAGTTCGACTTCGCCCAGTCCCTCGATGTCCAGGCGCTGGCTGAAGGACGTTTCGCCGGAGACGTAACGCCAGCCCTGCGCGGCCCACGCCAGCCAGGCGTCGATGTAGGCGGACTGGAGGGCGTGCCATTTGGCCGACCATGCGGCGGCGACGTATGCCGGCAGGCCGGCGAATTCAGCGCGGGAGAGTTCGTCCAGTCGCGCCAGCGCGGCGTCGCGATCGAGCGGCGGGGTGCTGTCGTGGAAGCGCTTCAGGATGCGGTGGAGCGCGCTGCCGTAGTCGCTCTTGTCGAACGGGTCGTCGGCCGCGTCGAGGCTGCGCGCGCCAAGCACGTATTCGACGAAGAAACGGTAGGGGCAGTCGAGCAGGGTCTGGTAGCTGCTGGCGGCGTAACGGCGTGGCAGTAGCGCGGGCGAAACCGCGGGCGCCGGCCGGACGCTGGGCGCGACGGGCGGGCTGGCGCGGGTGGGCGGCCCGGCTTCGCTCTGACGCCGCAGTCCGCT
>JAIWOL010000056.1 GCA_020216925.1 Thiobacillus sp.
GCCGACGAGCTGGGGCTAGATCCCATGGGCCTGAACGAAACCGACTCTTTCCTCGAACTCAAACCCATGCGGGAATGGCGGCGCCCCGACAAGGAATGGCTCATCGGCGAGATTCGAAAGGTGGTCGATGAATTCCCCGGCATCAACACAAACTTTACCCAGCCGATCGATATGCGTGTGTCGGAAATGCTCACCGGCTCGCGCGGCGACGTGGCGATCAAGATTTTCGGTACCGATCTTGCCGTGCTCAACCGGCTTGCCGAGGCGATTCGCGCGACGGTGGAAAAAATCCCCGGCGCGTCCGACCCCTACACCCAGGCCAACGATGGCGTGCAATACCTGCGCGTGAACATCGACCGCTACGCCGCGACCCGCTTTGGCTTGAGCGTGGACGACATCGGCCTGCTGCTGAGAACCCAGCTCGAAGGCGAAGTCATCGGCATGGGTCAGGCGGAAGGCCGCCGCGTGCCGATCCAGCTGCGCGGCGGACAGCAATTGCGCGATTCACCCGACGCACTGCAACAAACCCGCCTGGCGCTCGCCGACGGGCGCGCGATCAGCCTCGACCAGGTCGCCACGCTGGAGCGCACCGATGGCCCGGTCGCGGTCAAGCGCGAAAACGCCGCGCGCTTCGCCGTGGTGCAGACCAACGTCAGCGGGCGCGACCTGGTGAGCTTCGTAGAAGACGCCAAAGCCGCCGTCGCGCGCGAGGTGAGCCTGCCGGCGGGCTACCGGCTGGTGTGGGGCGGACAGTTCGAAAACCAGCAGCGCGCCGCCGCCAGGCTCATGCTGGTGATACCCGTGGCGCTGCTGTTGATCGGCGTACTGCTGTATCTCACCTTCGGCTCGGCCGCGCAGGCCCTGCTGGTGATGGCCAACGTGCCGCTTGCACTCATCGGTGGCATCTATGCGCTGGGCGCGTCCGGGCAATACCTGTCGGTGCCGGCGTCGGTCGGCTTCATTGCGCTGCTCGGCATCGCCGTGCTGAACGGCGTGGTGCTGGTAAGCCATTTCAACCAGCTGCGCGCGCAGGGTAAACGCGGCATCGAGGTCGTGCGCGACGGCGCGCTGCGGCGATTGCGTCCGGTCTTGATGACCGCCTCCATCGCCGCACTGGGCCTCGTGCCGCTGCTGTTCGCCAGCGGGCCCGGCTCGGAGATCCAGAAACCGCTAGCCACTGTCGTCATCGGCGGGCTGGTGTCAGCCACGCTGCTCACCCTGGTGATGCTGCCGCTGCTCTATCGCCAATTCATCCTCAAAGGAGAACATGCATGAAAACCATGCGATGCATCTCGCTTTCGCTGTTGCTGGCCGGCGTCTTGCCCGTGTACGGCAGCCATCTGCCGGATCCGGCAATGGCCGAGGCTGCCCTGTGGGCGTCGCCCGCCGTGCAGCAGGCGCGTGCCGAGCTGGGCGCGCAGGCGTTGCGCAGCGAAGGCATCCGGCGCGGACGCGCAGAGTGGACAGCCGGCGTCGACGCCGCGCAACGGCGCATCGATGCGCCGGCCGCCTGGCAAGCGGAATGGGGCGTGTCGCTGTCACGCCCGCTGCGGCTGCCGCCTCGCGCCATGACCGACCGGCAACTTGCGGATGCGCAGCTTGCCTATGCCGGAGCCAGCCTCGGTGAAGCACTGCACGAAAGCGGCCGGCAGCTGCTGGCGCTGTGGTTCGACTGGCTCAACGAATCGGGCCAGACGGCGATATGGCGTGCGCAGGCCGAACTGGCCGAACGCCAGTACGCCACGGTCGATGCGCGTATCCGCCTGGGTGAGTCGCCGCGCTCGGACCGCGCCAGCGCCGAAGCCATGCTGGCCCATGCGCGTTTGCAGTTGCAGCAGGCGACGCTGCGCGTGCAGCAGGCAGCAAGCCGCCTGCAAGCCCGTTTCCCGGCAGTGGGTTTGCAGCTGGATGGCGCGCTGCCGCATCCCGTGCCGCCAGCCGGAGAGGCAGCCGCGCATGTCGATGCGGTCATGGCCCACAACCACGAGCGGGCGCGGGCGTTGCGCCTTGCGCAAGCCCTGCGCGCCGAAGCCCGGCAGCTGGCAGCGCGCCGAAGCCCGGATCCCGGGTTGGGCGTGTTCTACAGGAACGAAGCGGCAGGTAGCGAGCACCTGCTGGGGGTGAACATGACGCTGACGCTGCCCGGCGCGGCGCGGCGCAGCGACCAGCAGGCTGCGGAAGGGCTGGCGGCTGCGGCCCTGGAAGCGCTCGGCCGGCTCGACCACCGCCTGCGTACCGAAGCCCAGGCGGATTTCGAGCTGGCGGTGGCGCAAGTCGAGCACTGGCGGCAAGCCGAGCGCGCGGCCGATGCCCAGGAAACGGCCGCGCGCTCGGCTGCGCGCGCCTATGAACTGGGGGAAGGCAGCCTCGATCAGGTGCTGGCTACGCGCCGGCTGGCGCTCGAAGCGCGCCAGCTCGCGCACCAGTTGCAGGTTGCGGCGCTGGCGCAAAACGCCCGGCTGCAACTGGATGCGCACAGGCTATGGCCGCTGGATCTGGACGACGAGGCACACGCCCATCCCTGAGCGCAAGCTCAGGGTGCGTCGGGCTGCGTGGCATGCATCAGGCCGGCGGGGCTCATGCGGCGCGCTTCTTCCTGCATGGCGGCGACCTGCTCGGGCTTGAGCTGCACCACCACGCTGTCGCGCGCTTTGGCGGCAGCCTCCACGCCTTGTGCCGCAGCCAGGTTGAACCAGAGATAGGCGCGAGCCTTGTCGATTTCGGTGCCGGTGCCGAAACGGTAGAGTTCACCCAGGCTCAGTTGGGCCGGCGCATAGCCGCGCTCGGCGGTTTTCTTGATCCAGGCGAATGCGGCTTTGTAGTCCTGCACCACGCCGCGCCCTTCCAGCAGGGCCAGACCGTAGCGGTACTGGGCCTCGGCGAGCCCGCTTTTGGCTGCGCGGGCAAACCATTTGGCAGCCTCGGTATCGTTCTTGATGACACCATCGCCTTCCTGGTAGCGGATGCCCAGCGCGAGCTGGGCATTGGCATCGCCGCTGGAGGCCAGGGCGTGCGGATCGCGCACCGGTGCCGGCGGCGGCAAGGTGGCGATGCTGCCTGGCTGTGCGAACCAGACGGTCGCCACCACGAGCGCGCCGGCCACCAGCACCAGCAGCAGAGGCTTCAGCGGATCGAATACCCAGAAGCGATGGTGGCATTCGCGGCAACGCAAGGGGGTGAACAGCAGCATGCGACGGATACCGTCGTGGGCGTGCACACGCGCGCTGCGCAATTTCTGGCTGCCGCACTGGGGACAGGTGCGCGCCATCGCGTTCAGCGCGCCCCGGCGACGAGGAAATCGACGGCGGCCCTGACCGCATCGTCGTCGAGCGAGGGGTTGCCACCCTGGCCGGCATCGCACCCTTGCCGTTGAGCGCCGAAGCGTAGAGCGTCCCCATGCCCTGGGCCATGCGCGCAGACCAGGCGGCACTGTCTCCGGGTCTGGGCGCCCCGGCCACCCCCCTTGTCGTGGCAGTAGGCGCACGCCTGTTGGTAGGTTTGCCGGCCGGCTGCCGGGTCGGCCGGGGACGGCGGGACGATGGGCGCGGCAGGCGCTGCGGAGCGCGCTGCCGCAGCCGGCGCTG
>JAIWOL010000159.1 GCA_020216925.1 Thiobacillus sp.
TGCGCCTCGGCAGGCGGCGCGTGGCCCAGCGCGGCGAGCGCTTCGGCCAGCACGGCGGCGTGTCCGGCCTGGGGCAGCGCGGGGGCGCGGGTTTGCTTGGAGAGCTTCTGGCCGGCGGCGTTGACGACGAGGGGCACGTGCGCATAGCGCGGCGCGGGCAGACCGAGCAGGTTTTGCAGATGGATCTGGCGCGGGGTGTTCCACAGCAGGTCGGCACCGCGCACGATGTCGGTGACGCCCTGGAACGCGTCGTCGACCACGACCGCGAGCTGGTAGGCAAACAGGCCGTCGGCACGCCGGACGACGAAGTCGCCGATTTCGGTTTTGAGCTTCTGCGTCAAGATTCCATGAATCCTGTCGTGAAAGCAGGCGCTCACATCGTCGACCCGCACCCGCCATGCGCGCGGCGTCGCCCCAGCCGGCAGGCCGGCTCGGCAGGTGCCCGGGTAGACGATTTCGCCTTCGGCATTTTTCGGCGCAGCCGCGAGCCGGCGGCGGGTACAGGCGCAGGGGTAGACGTGGCCGGCCGATTTCATTAGATCGAGCGCGGCGGCGTAGGCGTCGTCGCGTTGCGATTGATAGCGCACATCTCCGTCCCACGCGAGGCCATGGGCTTCGAGCTGGCGCAGGATGGTATCGGCGGCCCCGGGTACGCAGCGCGGCCGGTCGAGGTCTTCGATGCGTACCAGCCAACGCCCGCCTGCGGCGCGGGCATCGAGCCAGCTCGCCAGTGCAGCGACCAGCGAGCCGAGGTGCAGGGGGCCGGTGGGGGAGGGGGCGAAACGGCCAGTGTAGGGGGAGGGAGCGCTCACCCGGACATTATGCCGCGTGCTGCATCTCCTGCTGGCCGAGCAGCCGGTAGAGCCCGATCACCGCATCCGCCATGCGCCCCTCCGACCAGCCGGCCGCGTAGGTGCGGCCCGTCGCGCCCAGTGCGCGCGCAGCGTCGCGGTCGGCAAGCAGGGGCAATACGGTGGCCGCAAAGCCTTCGACGTCGTCCGGCGCAATGCGGCAGCCTGCGCCTTCCTTGAGCACATCCCGGGTACCCATTTCGGCGAGCGCGACAACCGGCACGCCAAGCGCCATGGCTTCGAGCAGCACCAGTCCCTGGGTTTCGGTTTTGGAGGCAAACACGAACACATCCGCCGCGCAGTAGCACGCCGGCAATTCGGTCTTGCGTTCGAGGTAGCCGACGAAACGCACATGTCCGGCGAGGCCGCGCGCCGCTACGGTGCGTTCGAGCTTTGCCCGGGCCGGACCTTCGCCCGCGATGAGAAACAGCACATCGGGCAGCGTGCGGCGCACCGCCTCGGTTACTTGCAACAGGAAATCGATGTTTTTCTCGAACGCCACCCGCCCGACATAGGCCATGACGGGTCGCTCCGGCGCAATGCCGTAACGGGTCCGAAAGGCCGGGCCATCGCAATCGGCAAAATCGGCCATGCGGATGCCGGTGGGAATGATATGAACCGGGCTCGTAACGCCATAGGTCTGCAAGGCGTTTTTCATGGCCGACGAGGGCGCGATTACCGCCGTGACGCCATCGCATTCCTTGCGCGAAATCCGCCGCGCGGCCGCTGCCAGCCAGGCGCGGGGCACAAACGGCAGATAGTGGTGAAAGTATTCCTCGAACAGCGTGTGGTAGGTCTCGACGCTGGGCAGGCTGTTTTTGCGCGCCCAGCGCACGCCGGCACGGTGCGCCAGGAAGGGCGTGTGGATGTGCACGAGGTCAAACTCTGCCGGATTCAAGCCGTCCAGCGCGGCAGACAGCGCGCGCGGGTGCATGAACCGATCCTCGGGATCGCGCGGCACCTGCCATCCAGGCACGCGGACAATATCCGTTTCCGCTTGCGCGCCGGGATAATCGGGCGCGACCAGCACGCTTTCGTGCCCCGCCGCCGCCAACGCCTGGCGAAGGGTCTGAATCGACGTCGATACGCCGTTGACGCGCGGAAAATACACGTCGGACACCATCAGGATACGCACAGCAGGCTCCGCAAGTTCGAAGCCCTTGTTGTATGGCAGTGCGGTTACGCAGTGATTACAGGTCGATGCCCGGCTGCGCCTTTACCCCGGCACGAAAAGCGTGTTTCACGTCGGCGATCTCGGACACGGTGTCGGCAAAATCGGTCAAATCCTGCGGCGCGGCGCGCCCCGTGACGATGACGTGCTGCATGGGCGGACGGTGCGCGAGCGCATCGAGCACCGCGTCGCGGTCGAGGTAACCGTAGTTGAGCAGATAGGTGAGTTCATCCAGCACCACCAGTTGATACGCCGAATCGGCCAGCATGCGCGCGGCGATCGCCCAGCCGCGCTCGGCAGCGGCGATGTCCTGCTCGCGGCTTTGCGTATCCCAGGTGAAACCGTCGCCGGTGACGTGCCATTCGGCATACCGTCCAAGAAAGGCCTCTTCGCCAGTGTCGGTGCGGCTTTTGATGAACTGCACCACGCCGGTTTTCATGCCGTGACCCAACGCGCGCGCCACCGTGCCGAACGCCGCCGTGCTCTTGCCCTTGCCGTTGCCGGTGACAACGAGCAGCAAGCCGCGTTCGTCGGTGGCGGCGGCAATTGCCGCATCGATCACGGTTTTTTTGCGGGCCATGCGGGCAGCGTGGCAGCGGTTCTGGTCGGGCGGGCTGTTACTCATGTCGGCTCCTGTTTTCGTCAACGCGCAAGGCTACCGCATTCCCGGCATGCGACGCCTCTTGCCGCCAGGCCGACCGCGCGCATGCCGCGCCCTCACTACGGGTTTTCACTCCAAGGCAAAAACCCGTCAACAACCCCGCTTATCCCGCCGGCACGGCGGCCAAGAGCGGCTCGGCAGGGCTTCGAATCAAAGTCCACACAAGTCGTCAGGCGTTATGCACAGGGCTTGCAAGGATTATCCTAGGACGGCGAGCAATACGACAAAATCGTTTCGGTGGGCATGTTCGAGCACGTCGGCCCGAAAAACTACGCCGTCTATTTCGACACGGCGCATCGTGCGCTCAAGGACGACGGACTGTTCCTGCTGCATACCATCGGTAATTCCGTCACCTCGCCGAAGACCGATGCCTGGATCGACAAATACATCTTTCCCAATGGCAAGCTGCCCTCGGCCAAAGAGATCGCATCAACCCTGGAAGGCCGTTTCCTGATCGAGGACTGGCACAACTTTGGCCAGGATTACGACCAAACCCTGATGGCCTGGTGGGAAAACTTCGACATCGCCTGGCCTTTCCCGGAAGCCAAGTACGGCAAGCGTTTCTATCGCATGTGGAAATATTATCTGATGAGCTGCGCGGGCTTTTTCCGCTCCCGCCAGGGTCAGCTCTGGCAGCTGGTCCTCTGCAAACAGGGCAGGAGTGACGTTTACCGCTCGGTACGATAACGCACTTTCCAGCCTGGAAAAGCGTATGTTCGATTCACCCGTGTTGCTGCGCAAACCCAAAGCCCCGTGGCGGGGTTGGCGTGTGCCGCGAAGTCACGCGAGCGCCGCAGTCAATCGCGCCAGGGCTGCGTGATTCGTGGGGAAGCCTCGGGGCCCGGGGCCGAACCCGTTTTCTCGATGCTGGCCATTCGTAGCCCGAGACCTTGATCGCCCGCCCAAAAATGATCCGGCGCCAGAAGCGGGGAAGACGTCAGGCCAGCACGCGTGTCAAGCGACACGAAGATTTAACCCCCTGACGGCATCTGGGTGCCCCCTAGGTTGATCAACTCTCCGACGTGACCGGGGTGGGGGCAGCGGCCTTTTGCAGAAGGCCGCTGCGGCGCTTGTCGCGCAGCCGCGAACCGATGCCGAATCTGCATGAAATGCTTTTCAAGGGATGATTTGAACAATCTTGATCCGTATCGATTTTTATACAAAAAACATTTGATAAACAATTGATGTATTTGTTTTTTGTTTTTCAAAATCCAATACAAAAAAGGCAACACGGCGCGCGGTCTTCAGTTATTGAAAAATAATCTTGACCAACAACCCTGATTTATATCAAAATCCGGTTTATCAGGTGCCACAACGACTTTCTGTCAGAGTGGATAAACGGGAATCAGGTGAGCGGTTTTGCCGCCAGGCCTGAGCTGCCCCCGCAACGGTAAGTGCTAAACGGTGCGTCATTTGCCACTGGGTTATCCCGGGAAGGCGACGCATTTATAAGCACGAGCCCGGATACCGGCCTGATGTTCATGCCTTGTGCCGAGGTGGGCGGCAAGCAGACATGCACTCCGTGTGTGACTGGCCCTTGCCTTTGCGCCTGGTTTTCCAGATTGTCGGCGGGTGAGCCGACTCATGCAGGGAGCCTCACACATGCAACCCAAACACTTGACCCCCATTGCCGCTGCCGGGCTGGCTTTGCTCAGCCTGCCCGTGCTCGCCGGCCCTTTTGCCCCCGCGGCGGGCGTTGCCGGCTCCACGGCCGTGCACAAGGACAGCGCGGATTTTGTCCGCTGGGCCACCGGATATGAAAACTATCTGCCCGGCGCCAATGTGGACGCCCTGTGGAAAACGCCGGAAAAGGCGCTTGGCCAGGCCGTCGGCGATTCTTTCGACATTGTGGCCTTGGGGGATCAGGGCACGATCACGCTGACTTTCGGCGGTTATCTGACCAACGGCAGCGGCTGGGATTTCGCCATTTTCGAAAACAGCTTCAACAATACCTTTCTCGAACTGGCCTTTGTGGAGGTTTCGTCCAACGGCGCAGATTTCTTCCGCTTCCCGTCTGTTTCGCTGACGCCCTCGCCCGTCGGCGCGTTCGGGAGTGTCGATCCGACCAATATCGACGGCCTGGCCGGCAAATACCGCCAGGGCTATGGCACGCCGTTCGATCTGGATGTCATGTCCGGCATTGCGGGCCTCGACATCAACCAGGTTTCACACATCCGGCTCGTCGATATCAAAGGAGATGGCAGCGAGTTTTCCAGTCCGCCGCCTGGTTTTGGCAGTCCCAAGCCCATCTACGACCCCTACATGACGACGGGCAGCGGCGGCTTCGATCTGGATGCGGTTGGCTTGCGTTACTACACCGCCGCAGCCGTGCCCGAACCCTCGACCTACGCCATGCTGCTGGCCAGCCTGGGCCTGATTGCCTTGCGCGCGCGCCGCCACGTGCGGGGCTGAACGAGCTGTCCATCCGGAGACCTTACCGATGAAAACCTTGCCCTTTGCCTCCATGCTTGCCGCTTTCGCCCTGAGCAGCAGCGCCATTGCCGCAGTCTCGACTTTCGACGATCTGCCGCTCGCCCCGGAAAGCCACTTTTTTCCGCAGACCAGCACAACGTTCACCAGTGGCGACGCCACGTTCAATCACACGTTCACCAACTTTGGCGGTGGCTGCTGCCATACCGACTGGCTTTATTCGAACCGTACCGACACCACTACTCCGGGGTTCGAAAACCAGTTCAGCAGTTACACCGGCGGAGGGGCGCTCGGCTCGGCCAATTACGCCATTGCCTATATCGGCAACCCGACTGCCAGTTTTACGGGGCCGTCCGTCGTCAGTGGCGCGTTCTTCACGAATACCACTTATGCCGCACTGTCGATGCTGACAGGCGACAGCTTCGCCAAAAAATTCGGCGGCGCCAGCGGCAATGACGCCGACTGGTTCAAACTGACGATCAGCGGCTGGAATGGCATTACGCAAACCGGCAGCGTGGATGTCTACCTCGCGGATTTCCGTTTTGCAGATAACACGCTCGACTACGTGGTCGATCGCTGGATCTGGGTCGACCTCTCAGGTCTGGGCGTGGTGAACAGTCTGAGCTTTTCGGTGGCCTCGTCCGACGTCGGACCGTTCGGGATAAACACGCCCGCCTATTTCGCGATGGACAACCTCACCGTGGCAGCCGTGCCCGAGCCCAGCCAGGCGGCAATGCTGCTGGGCGGGCTGGCCTTGGTGGGTCTGGCCGTGCGCAGGCGGCGCAAGACCAGCTAAGCAGGACATGCCGGCATAGCGCCGGCATGCGACCATCATGCGCGTCACCCTCTCTTCTTCGCTGGCTGCCGCCTGGCTGCTTGCGGGCCAGCCTGCACACGCCGACACGCCCTACGCCGGCGAACTGGGCACGCTTGTCGTAACTGCCGCCAGCGTCGATGGCCGCGCCTTCACCGTGCCACACGGCATAACGGTGATCACCGCCGACGAGATTGCCGACTCCACGGCTTCCAGTCTCAGCGATCTGCTCAGCCGCCAGGCAGGCCTGCACCTCAAGAGCACATCCGGCAACGACAAAAACGCCTCGATCGATATTCGCGGCATGGGCGATACGGCGGTCAGCAATGTGCTCGTGCTGGTCGACGGCGTCCGCCTGAACGAATCCGATCTGTCCGGCGCCAATTTGGCATCCATCTCACTGGCAGAGATCGAGCGCATTGAAATCCTGCGTGGCGGCGGCGCCGTGCGCTACGGTGACGGCGCGGTGGGCGGCGTGATCAATATTCTGACCCGAACGCCCAAAAGCGGCCGGCTGCGCGGCAGCGTCCAGATGGAAACGGGTTCGTATGACAGCCATGCCCTGAGGACAGCGTTCAGCGGCGGCACAGGCGACTGGCGGCTGCGAGCCTCTGCTGGCCGCGCGCTGAGCGACGGCTACCGGCAAAACAACACGTTCAACCGCAGCGACGCGAACGCAGAAGTGCGTTATGCGCCCAGCGGTCTTGCCCTCCCGGTCGAAGCCTATATCAGGCTGTCCATTCACAAGGACACTTACGGCCTGCCCGGCCCTGTCAGCGCTGCGGCATTTGACGGCGGCGAATCCGCCCGGCGTGCCAGCCAGTCGCCCTTCGATGGCGGCGAAACGGATGAGCGTACGCTCACTGTCGGTGCCCTCGTCGACTTCGGAACCGCCGGTATGCTCGAATGGCTAACCAGCTGGCGGGACCGCGACAATCTGTACGTTATCGGCTACAGCCCTTTGCTGTCGTATCAGGAACAGGCCAGTCGCATCGAATCGAACCGTCAGGAAACGCAACTGCGGTACAGCCTGGACGTTGACGCGCTCGGCCACACTCACAGCCTGGGCATGGGAGCGCACTGGCAGTCGGCTGATTACAGCCGCCGGGAAAGTATCGGTTCCACGTTCTCACCCTTGAAAACAGGGGCGCTCGAAGGGCGGGGAGCGTATCTGGAGGCCACGCTGCGAGGCGCGGCAGGCTTGACCCTGACCGCAGGCGCACGCGCCAACGAACTCAAATCGGACTATCGAGACGGCGCGTTTTCGGAGTCCTGCGCGGTGTTTTTCCCGGTCAAGAGCGGGTGCAGCCTGGTCTACAGCCAGTCCGCTCAAACCCGAAACACCTGGCATGACCAGGCCTACGAACTCGGCCTGGCCTGGCAAGCCACCCCTACCGCGGTTTTGTTCGCCAGCGCCAGTCGGCATTTTCGCGCACCCAACGTGGACGAACTCGCGCTTGCCACCACAAACCTGCAACCTCAACGCGGGACCACCGCCGAATTTGGCCTGCGCAGCCTGCCGCGCCGGGGAGCCGAACTCAGCCTGACGCTTTTTGGCATGCGCATCGAGGACGAGATCTATTTCGGTCCCGATTCAACAGGCGGCGGTTTTACGCTGAACCGCAACTATGACAAACCGACCCGTCGCCTGGGCGGCGAAGTTCAGGCACGCTGGCAGTTCACGCCCACCCTGGGGCTGCGTGCCAATCTGGCTTACGTGCGCCCGCGTTTCGAGGGCACGGACGCCGACGTGCCGCACGTTCCGCGCGTGACCGCAAACGCCCGCATGGAGTGGCGGGCCCACGACTCGCTCCGCTGGTTCGCCAGCGCGCGCCATGCTGGCAGACGCTACGACGGCAACGACCTCGACAACCAGAGCTGGCCTGTATTGCCGGCGTACACCGTTTACGATCTCGCGGCTCGCTACGCGATCGGCAGCTTAGAGCTCACAGCCGCCGTGAACAACCTGTTCGACAAGGCGTATTCCACCACCGGCTACAGCGCGAGCTACTACCCCATGCCGGGCCGCAATTACGCGCTGAGCCTGCGCTGGACGTTCTGATCCAGCCAGAAAGTGACAGCCGCGCGATTGACCCTGTGCGCGTCACCCCCTATAGTCTTTCGCCATGCACGCCGAACTCGACACGCTTGAAGCCAAAATCCGCCAGGTGGCCGAACTATGTCAAAGCCTGCGTCGCGAAAACATCGCACTGCGCCAACAACTTCTGGCCTCGCAGCAGGACAACAAACAGCTGGCAGCACGGCTCGATGCCGCCAGAACACGGCTGACCGCCATGCTCGACAGTTTGCCCGAGGACGCCTGATGCCAGCCGCACGTTCCATCGAAATTCATATCCTGGGCCGCGCCTACAAGGTGGCGTGTACCCGCGAGGAGGAGTCGGCGCTCGTATCCGCTGCCGACTATCTCGACGACAAGATGCGCGAAATCCGCGATCAGGGAAAAGTCATCGGCGCAGAACGCATTGCCATCATGGCGGGGCTCAACATGGCACACGACCTGCTGACCAAGGGCGGCGGCGGCCTGATCGAGGAAACGCGCCAGCGCGTGGCGCATTGCAGCGCGCTGCTCGATGCGGCGCTGCAAGATCAGGACAAACTATTCTGAATCTCGGGGCGCGCGTCAGCCGCCGGCGGTTCGCATATCGTTTGCCCGATGATCCATTCAATCCGGAATTGGGCTACACTCGACAGGCTCCCTGCGGTGTTCGAGGCTGGCTGCAATTTCTCTGAACCAATGCATGCGTGCAAGGCTGCGTTCTATTCCGGTGCGGGTGTGCACGTGACACGTCTCATGAGCCCAAAGTGCCTTTGAATGTGGCCGTCTTGAACCCAGGTTCAAGAGTCTGCGGCTGGTCACGGCACAGGCGGGGAGCCCTCTCCTTACATGAATAAATCCATCCTGCGGCAGCAACTCAAGGCCGCGCGCAACGCCATCCGCCCCCATTCGCGCAAACGCGCGGCCCGTGTTGCGGCCCGGCTGGCACTGCGTGCCGGCCTGTTGCTGCGCGCACGGCGTATCGGCTTTTATTTGCCGCAACATGGCGAATTCGATGTGGGCCCCCTGATGAATCGGGCGCTCGGGATGGGGCGGGAATGCTGTCTGCCGATTCTGCCGGCACGTGGCCGGGTCATGCGCTTTGGTCGCTTGGGCGACAAAACCCGCATGACGCCAAACTGCTATGGCATACCCGAGCCGCTCGACAGCACGCCACGCTCGGCGCGGCAGCTCGATGTGTTGTTGATGCCGCTGGTCGGATTTGATCCGGCCGGCCACCGTCTGGGCATGGGCGGGGGGTTCTACGATGCGACACTCGCTTTCATGCGGCATCGGCGCCACTGGCGCAAACCTCGCCTCATCGGGGTGGCCTTCGAATGCCAGAAAGTCGACAGGCTGCCCCACGATCCGTGGGACATACCGCTGGACGCAGTGCTGACAGAACGCCGTCTTTACCGCTTCAACCGTACCATTCAGTAACGCTGTGGCGGTTTCCAGGCCTGGGGCAAAGCCGCTTTATCGGCTTTCTTGCCGGTTGCGGGCTCCGGCAGACGCATCCAGTTCAGATAGGTCTTGGGGTCGAACCAGATTTGCATCGGGTTGATCATGCGGCCGTCGGCCGTGACTTTCATCCATTGCATGGGCGTGGCCGGACTCATCACGGCAAGCGCATCCATGTAAAAGCGCGGATTGGCCATGGCCTGCATCCAGCGCTGGGGTTTTCTGGGATCGAGCAGGCGGATCATGATCGCCTGTTGATACTGCGGGTCGACAGACGAATAGAACCACTCGGCCATCATCGCCGGATCGGTCATTCGGGCAAGATTCTGGGGCACATCGGGGGAACCTGCCTGTTCCACCGCTTTCAGCCAGACTTCAGGATTGCCGCTCATGGCCATGGCCGCGATGACAAATTCCGGTTCCGTCATGGCATCCATCATCTCCAGCGCCTTGCGGGGGTCGCGCGGCAAGCCGGCATTGCTGCTCATATCGAGCATCTGGGCAATGCGTGCAATTGTATCTGCCTGATTGCCGGTATCCGCCCAGGCCATGGACA
>JAIWOL010000057.1 GCA_020216925.1 Thiobacillus sp.
CAAGGATTGAGCAATTGCCGCAACCACCCCATCAGCCTTGCCCAGCGTGTATCGAGAAGTTGCTCAAATCACGGGCCGGTGAAATATCCGGGTTAGGGTTTAGGTGCCAGGAGGTGTATGCGACTGCGCCGCGTTTCATGAATTCATGGAACACGGCACAGGCGAACCCACCGTAGGTCGGGAATACTTTCCCGACATCATCGACCTCCGCCAACCGGTGCGGCGGCAAGGTATTGCCGCCCTACGTCGGCTGGCTCCTGACCCTTAATCACTATTCCGCGTAGCCGAACGTACCCACCCAAGCCCCGCGCCGGTAATCGATGCGCAGCCAGTTGGGTACATAGGGACGCGGATTGTCCAGCGGAAACGCTTCGGACGGCGGCGTGGCGCCACCCTCGGCCACGCTGCACTTCTTCGTCATGATCGGTTTGAAGCGCACCGCCAGACGGGCATCCACCGGCGTGGCGTCGGCCGCGGCCTCGCCAAAGTGCACGCGCTTGCGCAGCAGGCAGGAAAACAGCAGTTCCATCTCCACCACCAGCGGCCGGCCGCGCTGCTCCAACGCCCGTTCGGCTGCGCGGCTCAGGCTCACATCCAGGGTCTTGTCGTGCAAGATCACATGCATGGCGTGTCTCCTTTATCTTGGTATGGCCCGAGTTCTCCGGGCGGGACTGCAACGGCCTACACCCAGCGCCGCACCTTCGCCTTGTAGGCACGGTAGGCCTCACCGAATTTCGCTTCGAGATGCGCTTCCTCATGGCGGATCACGCCATAGCGCAGCATGGCCCAGATCAGCGGCGCGAACAGCAAGGGCCAGATCGTGTTGAGCGTCAGCGCCACGCCCACCAGAATGAACCAGTCGCCCAGATAGATGGGGTTGCGGGTGTAGCGGAACGGCCCGTCGGTACACAGCTCCGTGGCCGCGGCGTAGGGATTGACCGTGGTGCGATGGCGATGAAAGGTCCACAGGGTCCAGCCAAACAGTGCCAGCCCCACGCCGAGCCATATCCAGCCCAGCAGGCCGGACACCACGCCATCGTCCCAGGGCAGTGGATGCCAGCGGCGATCCAGCCACCAGCCGCCGATCAGCGCGGCGGCATAGGGTGCAGGCGGCAGGATCAGGGTGCGGGGACGCTGGCGTTCGTCTGACATGGGGCGCGGCGGGTAAATTGGGTTAAGCGATGATACGCCGGCCTCAGCACGGCGACGCGTCAAGCTGCCGGCGCCGGCCCATCCGCGCGACCAGAGGCTTGCCCGGCGCGGCGCGTGGGTAAAGCCGGCGCGTGAGATGGCCGCGCACGCGACAAGACCCATGGGACGCATCCTGCGCATACGCCGGGACTGTGCCCGGCAGCGCAGCCAGTAGCCGGCGGATTCTCATGCGGCGAGTGCGGAGGCGGAGAATCGCCAGACGCGATCAGGACAGCGCGCGCAAAAACTCATTGCGCAGTTGCTCGCTGTCGCGGAAGCAGCCGGTGAACGCCTGCGTCACCACGCGTTCGTCGCCGCGCCGGTCTTCGCCCAGCAACAGGCACAGCTGCTCGGCCTCGACGATGCACGCGCCGCCCCGGGCCAGGCCATGCGTCATCAGCGCTTCGGCAATGTCGCGCGTCATCCATTCCTGATAGGTAAAGCGGTGCCCGATGGCATCGACCATGCGGGCGATGCGTCCAAAGCCATGCAGGCGACCACCCGGTACGTAAGCCACGTGCGCCACGCCGCGAAACGGCACCAGATGATGCGGACACACCCCGTGCACGGCGATGCCACGCACCACCACCATATCGTCGCGCGCATCGTCGAACCCCGCGCCCAGCGCTTCGGCGGGATCGATGGCATAGCCACCGAGCAGACGCTTCTGCCACAGTTCGCGCACCCGTTCGGCCGTGCGGCCGGTATGCACCGAATCCGTCGCCACGCCGCAGGCGCGCAGCATGTCGTTGACCGCGCGCTCGAACGCCGGCGCGTCGAACGCGCCGATCTGCGGAATGCCCAGGCTGCCGTCGCCGTGCGGCGCGTGGCAGTCGTCGTGGTCGCAGGGCTGGCTCATGATCGATCCGCCATTACTTCAGGGTGGCCTTCAGGAACTCCAGCGTGCGCGTCCACGAATCCTTGTCGGCTTCGGGATCGTATTTGAGCGGCAGGCCAAACTGCGCGGCGTAGCTGTCGGCTTCGCGATTGGTGAAGGTGTGTTTCACGCCGGGGTAGGCCACCAGCATGTAATCGGCCTTGGCGTTGGCCATCTCGGTCTTGAAGCCTTCCACCTGCTCGGGCGGCACGATGGGATCAGCCTCGCCGTGGAACACGCGGATGGCCGGCTTGATGCTGCCCGGCTTGACGCTGATGTCCGTGGCCAGCACGCCGTGGTAACTCGCCACCGACTTCAGCGGCATGCCGGCGCGCGCCATGTTGAGCACCACGCCGCCGCCGAAGCAGTAACCCAGCGCCGCCAGTTCGCCCTTCTTCACATTGCCCTGCGCGTCGAGAAACTTGCGCGCCGCATCCATGCGCGCATACGCCACGTCGGGGTTCTTGTTCACGCTGCCCGCCAGCGCGCCTGCGTCCTTGGGATTGTCGGCCACCTGGCCGTTGCCATACATGTCCACCACCATCGCCACATAGCCGGCTTCGGCCAGCATCCGCGCGCGCTTGCGCGCATAGTCATTGGCCCCCCACCACTCCGGCACCACCAGCACGCCGGCCCGCTTGCCCTTGACCGCGTCGTCATAGGCCAGAAAACCTTTCATCGTCTGGTCACCCGCCTTATAGGTGACATCCTTGCCGATCACGGCAGCCAGTGCGGACGAGGTGAACAACAACAGGGACAGGGCAAGCGCTGTTTTCATGCGTTTCTCCAAGGGGTCGACGACCGCGGGCGCGATCAGGCAGGCAACGGCAAAAGCATACCCTGCCGCGCGCAGCCTGAACAACCGCATTGCACACGCGGCGTAGAATCCCCGCTCCCCCCATTGCCCGCTGCCATGACCGAACCCGTCCGCCTCGCCAAACGCATTGCTGAACTGCGCGGATGCTCCCGCCGCGAGGCCGAACTGCTCATCGCCGGCGGCTGGGTCCAGGTGGATGGCGTCATGGTCGAAGAACCGCATTTCCGCGTAGCCGGGCAGGCCATCACCATCGACCCCGCCGCCGACCTGGACCAGGCTCAGGACGTGACCCTGCTGCTGCACCAGCCAGCCGGCACGCTTGCCCCCGAACCGCCCGGCATCGCCGGCCACTGGGCCGACGACCCCGGCGCACGCCACATCCTCAAAAAACATTTCGTCCAGCTCACCCCCTGCGCACCGCTGGATGCCGCCACCAGCGGCCTCGTCGTCTGGACCCAGGACTGGCGCATCGTGCGCAAACTCACCGCAGACGCCGCCACCCTGGAACACGAGCTCCTCGTCGACGTCGCCGGCGAATTACCCGTCGACGGCCCAAGCGCATGACCCGCGCCCTGCCCCGGATCAAGCTCAGCTGGCAAAGCGAACACCGCCTGCGCGTGGCCATGAAAGGCAC
>JAIWOL010000031.1 GCA_020216925.1 Thiobacillus sp.
AAAATGAGCCGGCATTAGCCGGTTCGTTCAAGCTGTGCAGCGCGGTTCAGATGAACAGACAAATGTCGGTTTCGCCGGCGAATTCGAAGAAGGTCGCCGCACCACCGTACTCAAGGCCGTCGATGAAGTCGGAATGCTCGAAGCCGAACAGTTCGACCGTCATCTGGCAGGCGATGAACTTGACCTCGGCTTCCTGGCACAGGCTGCGCAGGTCAGGGATAGTAGCCACGCCGTTGTTGGCAATGGTCTGTTTCATCAGGGCCGTTGCCACGCTTTCGTACCCGGGCACCAGGGACTGGATGGCGTTGGGCATGTTCCAGTTGATGCTCTTGAACCACTTGGGGCCAAACGGCATTTTCATCGGCATGCCGGGGTTGCCCAGCGGGCTGACCTTCAAGCCGGACAGGTCTTTGCGGACGAGCTGGAGGCCGTAGAAGGTGAAGAAAATCTGGGTTTCGTATCCCAGTGCCGCCGCAGTGGACGCCAGAATGAAGGGGGGATAGGCCCAATCCAGCGTGCCCTTGGTAGCAATGATGGCCATTTTTTTGGTATCCATGCTCTGTCTCTCCTGTTCCGGTTAAAAAAACAGCGCCGTATGTTCGTTCGAACAGACGGCACCGGTTTGGTTCGTTTGCTTACTTCTTCTTCATGAAGAAGGTGAATTCGCCGCCCGCTTCGGCGGTGGAGAGCAATTCGTTACCGGTCTGCTTGGCGAATGCGGCGAAATCCTTGACCGAGCCCGGGTCGGTGGAGAGGATTTTGAGGACCTGGCCGCTACCCACTTCAGCAAGCGCTTTTTTGGCGCGCAGGATGGGCAGGGGGCAGTTCAGACCACGGGCGTCGAGTTCTTTATCGAAGTTCATATTGTTCTCCTAAACAAAATCGGCAGTATCAAAAAAATCCTGCCGTACCTTAAACCAGATGCCATGCCAATGCAACCGAATTTACCATGGCAATCAGCTTTTTTTATGCCTGTTGCGGCATGGCAAGCGCGTTACCCGAGCGGGCCCAGGCCATGATGCCGCCAGCCAGGTTATGCATGTTGCCGTAGCCTTTGGCGGCCATGAAGGCACAGGCTTGCGCAGAGCGGGCGCCAGAGCGGCAGTAGATCACCACGGGTTTGTCCTGGGGAATGTCGGCGGCGCGCAGAGGCAAGAGATGCAAGGGAATGTGAATCGCACCATCTATGACGCCCTGCGCCACTTCTGCTTCGGTCCTCACGTCGATCAGCTGCGCGCCTTTGGCGGCCAGCTCCAGCGCGTAGGCCGGGTCGATTTCCTTGTAACCAGACAGTCCAAACATGTTTGTATTACTCCTGTTGCAAGAGGATAAATTAGTAAATTCTAATATACCTCAAACCCGTC
This sequence comes from Thiobacillus sp., assembly GCA_020216925.1. Classification (GTDB taxonomy): domain Bacteria; phylum Pseudomonadota; class Gammaproteobacteria; order Burkholderiales; family Thiobacillaceae; genus Thiobacillus. The sequence continues at coordinate 1,365 of JAIWOL010000031.1, forward strand.
CCGCATGCCAGCGAGCGCTGGCGGGGGAGGCCTTGTTCAGCAGCGCTGTGCCCCGTGATAGAGGTTCACGACGTGGCGCGCCTCGGCAAAAAACAGCCAGCGCTCCATTGCCGCGCCGAGTAACCCGGCAATCGCGGCCACCCAGGCCAGCGTCTGCCCGCCCTGCGCATTGAACACCCAGACGAGCATCAGTCCCGGCAGACCAAAGCCGATTGCGAACACCAGCACTTTGAGCAGGGTGGCCTGACTGCGGGCCAGCTGATAGCCAAATTCCTGGGTGAGAAAAGTGCCGTGGGTATGACCGGTATCCAGCAGCTTGACCTTGGCGCGCGTCAGGCCGGTGGCGGTATTGATCGTGGGTGACAGGCCCGGGTCGCGAATCCAGAAATAGTAGATTGCCTTGAGCACCGCTGCAATCGACACGATGAAGGCAGACATGGCGATGTAAGGCGTGGTGTCGAGCCCAGCCATCACTGCGCCCAGCAGCAAAAGCAGGCTGCCGCTCGAATATCCCAGCGCCAGGTAGTTGGCGGGCACCAGCGGCGTGTTCCACTGGCGGATGGTTTTCAGGCAGGCGTAGATCATGCCGGTGGAAAAAACGGTGATCCAGGCCAGTATCGCTGCCAGTAATCCGGTGGATTCGCGCAGCCACAACGGTGCATCGAACATGATGCTTGCCAGATAAATCAGCGCGAGCGGCATGAATACGACAGCAAAGACGCCTTCACGCGACAGCCACGAGGTACGAAAGCGCGAAAACGCGCGCCAGGCATTCTTGGGGTTGGCCAGGTGGAAGGTCGATGACAACAGGCCAAATACAATGAGCCCCAGCGACACCAAGCCGCCCGCAACCAGCTGATCCTGGCTGAACCCCCCTCCAAGCTTGAAGGTGTCGGCTATGAACAGCAGGGAAAACAGGCCAAAGCCTGCGCCCGACGCAACCGTGAAAAAGATGACTGAGAATGCGGGATGCATACTGATTCCTAGATTGATTGTTCAACACCGTGCCGGGGCCAGTTGCGGACCAGGCCCCGCTGACCGGTTTCATGCGCTTAGCGGCGCACCAGCTTGTTTGCGAACTGTTTGATGCTTTCCTTCAACCCGCTCCTGGGCTGGCTGTTGACCTCGATCACCGGTTTGCGGCGGGGCGGCAGATACTGGTTGGTCGGGTTGTAGCCGAGTTCGGGCATGAGGCCGAAACCGCCGCGCTCGCGGGTGATGCGCGAGACCTGCGAATCCGGATCGTCGAAGTCGCCAAACCAGCGCGCGTGCGCCGGGCAGGTCAATACGCACGACGGCTGGCGGTCTTCGACGGCAAGGGCTTCGTCGTAAATCCGATCCACGCACAGGGTGCATTTTTTCATGGTGCCGGAGCTGCGGTCGAGCTCGCGCGCACCGTACGGGCAGGCCCACGAGCAGTAGTTGCAGCCCATGCACTTGTCCTGATCGACCAGCACGATGCCGTCTTCGGCTCGTTTGTACGATGCGCCGGTCGGGCACACGGTAACGCAGTCGGCGTCTTCGCAGTGATTGCACGACATCGGGAAATTGACGGTTTTGTTGTGCGGATACTCGTCCATTTCGTAATGACGGATGCGGTTGAACCACACGCCGGATGGCTCGGCGCCATAAGGCTGGTAGTCCGACAGCGGGCCGATGGTGCCCGAGGCGTTCCATTGTTTGCAGGCGATGGCGCAGGCATGGCAGCCCACGCACACGTCCAGGTCGATGACCAAACCTAATCTCATGATTGACTCGCTTTGTATCTTGTCGTTGGTACGGGATGCTCGCGCTTAATTCTTTTCGTGCGTGCGCGCGTCATAACGCAACACGTCCGGGCGTTGGTAGCGTTCGTCGCCAGGAAGAGGCTTCAGCGGGTCGAACTGGGGCCATGAGCCGGTTTCTCCCGGAGCAGCCTTGCTGATCTTCACGCGCAGATCGAACCACGCCGCCTGGCCGGTGATCGGGTCGGAGTTGGTGACGCGGCGCTCGCCGGATTTTTCCGGCAGCAGTTCCGAAATCAGGTGGTTGAGCAGAAAACCCTTGGTCGCTTCCGACGCATTTTCCTTCAGGCCCCAGGCGCCTTTCTGCTTGCCGATGGCATTCCATGTCCAGACTGTATCTTCCTGCGTGCCTTCCATGGTTTTCACCTGACAGCGAATCTTGCCGTTGTGCGATTCGACCCACACCCAGTCGAAGTCGGCGATACCCATGGACTTGGCCTTGCCGGCATTCATGTAAAGATAGTTCTGCGACATGATCTGCCGCAGCCAGACGTTCTGCGAATCCCACGAGTGGTACATGAACATCGGCCGCTGGGTGAGCGCGAAAAACGGGTATTCGGCGGCGTCGGTGCGCTGCTGTTCGAGCGGCTCGTACCACATGGGCAGCGGGTCGAAGTACTTGACCAGGCGCTCGCGGTCGACCTGGTTGTTGGGCTGCGGACCGTCGTACAAGCCCTGCCCGGCCAGCCGGAATTTTTGCAGCGGCTCGGAATAGAACTGCATGATGATGGGCTCGACCTTGCCGACGAAGCCCGCGTCGGCTGCGACTTCCAGATAATCCTTGTTGGCGTAGCGCATGTATTTCTGGTTGTCCGGCCAGTGGTGGGCGAAGAACGACTGGTTCTCGATATACGCCTCCCACTGACGCGGGTTCGGCTCGCCCTTCAACGACTTGGTGCCGTCCACACCGCGATAACCGGCGAGGAAGCCGATGCCGGGCGAACGCTCGAAGTTGACGATAAAGTCTTTGTAGCCGGTGAACTTGCGTGTGCCGTCGGGCTTGGTGAACGCCGGGAATTTCAGGCGCGACGCAAGCTCGACCATGACTTCCTGCCACGGACGCACGTCACGATCCGGCGTGACCAGCGGGTGGCGGATCGCGTCGGCGGCGGCGTCCGGCTCGGAAATCGGCCGGTCGAGCAGCGAAATCGTGTCGTAGCGCTCGAGATACGTCGTGTCCGGCAGGATGAGGTCGGCGAAGTTGGTCATCTCCGAGTGGAACGCGTCGATCACGACCAGGAACGGAATCCGGTATTCGCCCGGCTCGTCGGGGTCTTTCATGCGCAGCATGTCCTGCACGTTCTTGGTGTTCATGGTCGAGTTCCACGCCATGTTCGCCATGAACAGGATCAGCGTGTCGATCGCGTAGGGGTCGTGGTTGCACGCGTTGGTGATGACCATGTGCATCATGCCGTGCGAGGCGATCGGCACTTCCCACGAGTAGGCTTTGTCGATGCGCAGCGGGTTGCCGAATTCGTCGATCACCAGATCTTCCGGACGCGTCGGGAAGCCGAGCGGCGGACGGCTCAAGGGCGTATTCGGCGCGTTGATGATGTCGATGTTGTTTTCCGGCAGCTGGTGCGGCGGGATCGGCTTGGGGTACGGCGCACGCGCGCGGAAGTTGCCGGGGCTGTCGAGCGCGCCCAAGAGCATCTGGATGAAGTGAATCGCGCGGCAGGCGTGGAAACCGTTCGAGTGCGCCGCGATTCCGCGCATCGCGTAGAACGCGACCGGATGACCAATGACCTTGTCGTGCTTGCGGCCCCATACGTCGGTCCACCCGATCGGCAGCTCGACCGTTTCCTTGAACGCGACATGCGCCATTTCCAACGCCACACGTTCAATGGTCTCTGCCGGCAGGCCGACTTCCAGCGCGACATTTTCCGGGGCGTAGCGCGAATCGAGATAGCGTTCGACCATCATCGAGAACACGGTCTTCACGCGGCGCCCGTCGGGTGCGACGAATTCACCGAAGAGTGCCGGCGCGATATCGCCGTTTTCACCGTTTCTGAACGCCTCTTTCTCGATATCCCAGATCAACGGATGATTGTTTTCATCGCGCAGGAAGAGACCATCGCCCGCCTGCCCCGGCGTCTGCACCACCAGCCAGGGCGCATTGGTGTACTTGACGAGAAACTCGTAATCGAACAGCTCGTGCTTTAACAGCACGTGCACCATGGACATGGCAAGCAGACCGTCCATGCCGGGCTTGATCGGCAGCCACTCGTCGGCGATGGCCGAATAGCCGGTGCGCACCGGGTTCACGGTGACGAACTTGCCGCCGCGGCGCTTGAGCTTTTCCAGACCGATCTTGATCGGGTTGGAGCTGTGGTCTTCGGCCACGCCCCACATGATGAAATATTTGGCGTAGTCCCAGTCCGGCGCGCCAAACTCCCAGAATGAGAAACCGATGGTGTAAAGGCCGGCCGCCGCCATGTTCACCGAGCAGAAACCGCCGTGCGCCGCCCAGTTCGGCGTGCCGAACTGCTGCGCCCACAGACCGGTCAGCGCCTGCATCTGGTCGCGGCCGGTGAAGTAGGCGAGCTTGGCCGGGTCGGTCGCGCGAATCTCTTCCAGGCGATCCGTCAGGATGTCCAGCGCCTGATCCCAGGAAATCGCTTCGTAGATGCCTTCGCCCCGCTCCGTCCCCGGCTTGCGCATCAGCGGCTGGGTCAGCTTCGCGGTCGAGTACTGCTTCATGATCCCCGCCGAACCCTTGGCGCACAGCACGCCCTGGTTGGTCGGGTGATTGCGGTTGCCCTGAATGAAGCGCACCTTGTTGTCTTCGAGCGTGACCTTGATCCCACAGCGGCACGCGCACATGTAGCAGGTGGTGTATTTGATTTCCTGCCTGTCGTGGTTTTCAGTTTTGATTCTGGCGTTCATTCGATTATCGGATTCAAAATTGTCCCGCGCGACCGACACTCTGGTCGCGTGATACTGGCTTAAACGATTATTTGGGCCCCACCGGGCAAGCGACGCCGTTGCACCGCTTGCAAAGACTTGCTAAATATTAAATGTTTAGAATATACGACTATTTTGCACTTGCATCCATGGGGGATGCAAGCAAATGCGCTGATTGCCGGATAAAACCGTCTAATCCAATTCCTTGTTTTTCATATGGTTATAGGGCCTGGTCGCGGCCATTCGCCTCCCCCAGCAGGCCTTCGATCGCTTCCAGCGCTTCTCCTTCATCCCACTCCGCCCCGCCTTTCAACACGAAGCGTATGCGGCCTTGCGTATCCAGCAAAAAAGTCGTAGGCAGGGCATAGACTTTCCAGCGTCGGGTATTGGCACTTTCCGGGTCGAGCAGAATGGGGAAACCCAATTGCAACGTGTCCAGAAAACCCTGCACGTCTTCAACCGGCTCAACGCTGTCCAGCGCGAGGATCGCCAGCGGACGCCCCGCCATCTTGACGCGCAGCCGCTCCATGGAGGGCATTTCCTTGCGGCAGGGCGGACACCAGCTCGCCCAGAAATTCAGCAGGACGACCTTGCCTCGATACTCTTCCAGCGTATGCGTCCGCCCTGCCATATCCCTGGCCTGCAAGCCAGGCGCCACCGCAGCCGGACGAGAGTCCAGCCCAGCGGCCGACAACGGCGGAGCTGCCCACAGCGCCATCGCCCAGATGCACCACACGCCGACACCCGGCCATTTCAGCGACATGTTTCCATCTCCTGCAAAATCAGCGAATCGAGCTGTCGGGTCTGCTCGACCTCGAACGCCGTTGGCGTCTCGCGAGCCCAGAAACCCTCGCGCAAGTTTTCGAGAATGACCAGCGACACGCGCGCGCCCAGGCGTGACAAGTGCGCCACCTGCCCCGGCAGCCAGGGCGTCGCGGCGGAACGGCGGGGCTGGATCAGCCGAATCGTCAATGCATCGAGTCTGCCCGTGTCCAGATAATCCGCATCAGCCAGGGCTTCGGCTGATTCATACAGATTGGGATACATCAAAAGCACACAGATGCGGCTGCGCCGGCCAGCATCCAGTCGCGCGGCCGCGCGCAGGACGGGCACCGCCGCCCGTCCCACCGCGTACACCGTCACCTGCCGGCCGCTGTCGAGCGCGGCGTCCAGCCAGTCGGCCACGTCGGCAGCGGGCACCTGGTCCATGCTGCTGGGCAGCTGCGGCAAAAAATAAGCGCCCGGCGCATCCAGCGACCATACGGTCACGCCCCGTTGTGCGAGGCGTTGCGCTGCCGTCTTTTCTGCATCGGCGCGACCGCGTTCGGAGCTGACCCACAGAAGCAGCCGCGCGCCCTGCGCGGGGTCAACCTGAAAATCAGGTAGCGCGGCGTGAACACCGCCTGCCACGCACGCCGCCAACAGGATGCCGATTTGCCTCACTCTCATCCCCACTCCAAATTGCATGATGCCGCCCCGGCGGGCCACACAGGGATCGAAACAACCCGCGGCCTCAATCCGCTTGCCAATGCCCTGACTTGCCGCCCCGTTTTTCCTTCAGGCGAACAGACTCGATCATCATGCCGCGGTCGATTGCCTTGCACATGTCGTATATCGTCAGCAATGCAACAGACGCCCCGGTCAGGGCTTCCATTTCCACGCCTGTCTTGCCCACCGTCTCGGCCGAAACCGTGCAAGTTACCGCAGGCCCCGCGGCCTCCGCTTCAAAATCGACTGTCACGCGCGTAAGCGCGACCGGGTGGCACAGCGGAATCAGCTCGGCGGTTCGCTTGGCCGCCTGAATGGCCGCGATCCGCGCCACAGCCAGCACGTCGCCCTTGGCCGCCTGGCCATCAACGATGCGCGCCAACGTATCGGGTAACATGCGGATGCGTCCGCAAGCCACGGCCACGCGACGGGTATCGGCCTTGTTCGCCACGTCGACCATGACAGCCTGTCCTGATTCATCGAAATGGGTGAGATCGCTCATGTTCCGGAACCCTGCTGCAATCTGCGCATCGTAAACGAAATGTCCCGTCTTCCGACCATTCGCTGATGCTGCGTCCCCTGCTCGCCCTGTTGCTCGCCCTGCAACCTGTTCATGCCTCGGATCTGCCCGATCTGGGAGAAGTCTCGCGCCAGTACTTTTCCGACCGGGATGAAGCGGCGCTTGGACGCGCCATCCTGCAAGACGTGTACAGCGACCCGCGCTACCTCGACGACCCGGAAACCGAAGCCTATTTGAGCCAGCTGGGCTACAAGCTCGTCTCCGTCAGCACCCGCAACCACCGCGAATTCACTTTTTTCGTGGTGGACGATCCCAGCATCAACGCCTTTGCCCTTCCCGGCGGCAATATCGGGGTCCACACCGGTCTCCTGCTGGCCGCGCAGAGCGAGTCCGAATTCGCCGGCGTGATCGCGCACGAAATCGCTCACGTCACACAGGATCACATTGCGCGCATGGTGACAGCCCAGAGCCAGAGCTACTGGCCGACGATGGCCGCCCTCGCCCTGGCCCTGCTCGCCTCGCGCTCGAACCCCAACGCGGCGGGCGCAGCCATCGCCACGACCCAGGCCTACTCTGTGCAAAACCAGCTCAATTTCAGCCGCGATTTTGAACGCGAGGCCGACCGCATGGGCTACGACATGCTCACGCGGGCAGGTTTCGACCCCCGGGGCATGAGCAGCTTTTTCAATCGCCTGCAACGCGCAAGCCGCTTTTACGACAGCAGTGCGCCCGCCTATCTGCGCACCCACCCGCTTACCACCGAGCGCATATCCGACATGGAAGCGCGCAGCGAATCCACGCCCTACCATCAGGTGCCGGACAGCCTCGATTTCCAGTTGGTGCGCGCCCGCCTGCGCAGCCGCGAGGGCAATGCGACAGATGCACTGATTTCGGCTCGCGCCGCTCTCAAAGAGGGCCGCTACAGCAGCGAGATCGCCGCGCGGTATGGCCTTGTGCTCGCCTTACTGCGCGCGCGCCAGTTCGATGAAGCCGAAAGCGTCGCGCAAAAGCTTGCCGCAGCAGGCAAAGGCAACGCGCTGCTCGCCAGCCTGCCCGGCCAGGTTGCACTCGCAGCAGGCAAAGCAGGCCTTGCGATACAACGTTATCAGTCTGCCGTCCAGACCCACGCGGGATACTGGCCGCTGCAATATGGCCTGATCGCCGCCCAGATCGCCGCCAGCCAGGCAGCCGACTCGCTGGTGCAGATCAACAAGGCACTCGACCTGTATCCCGGTGACCGCCGCCTCTGGCGGTTAGCCGCCCAGGCACACGCGCAGCTGGGCCACAAATTGCTGAGTCACCGCGCCCAGGCGGAAGCCGCCGCCCTCGCCGGCAATCTCAGCGCTGCCATCCAGCAAATCGAACTGGGCATTCGCGCGGCCGATGGCAGCTTTTATGATCTGTCGTCGGCAGAAGCGCGCCGACGCGAGTGGCAGGCACTGGAAAAATCCCAGCGCAAAAGCTGACCGTCCCCCGCAATCCCAACACTGGCGAGGCTGGTAGGAATTTACCCTGCGATTCGCACGTAAAAATTCATGCACGGCCTTGCACCCCAAAAACTAATTCCACTATGCTTCGTCCTATCCGTTACCGGACAGCGTGAACTGCAGGGCGACCCCAGGCAGCACGCGCCTCACCAAGATGTCAATACTCAGGAGGATGACTATGCGTAAGTTGCACCAGGTTGCAGCCGTCTGCGCCCTCGGCGTCGCCGTGTTCTCGGCCAATGCCTTGGCCCAGACCCCTGCGCCGAAAAAAGAAGAAACCGGCAAGGACATCGCATTCAACCGCACCAAGGGCAACTGCCTCGCCTGTCACGGCATGCCCACCGTGCCCGATGCGGAATCCACCGGCCTGTATGGCCCTCCCCTCATCGCCATGAGTGCTCGCTACCCCGACAAGGCCAAGCTGCGCGCGCAGATTTGGGATGCCACCGCCAC
>JAIWOL010000160.1 GCA_020216925.1 Thiobacillus sp.
CAACCCATCGAGCTCAATGATTCCCTTCGGCAAGCACGGCGTGTTGACGGAACAGGAAATCGACAAGGTGACCGATTTCGTCTACGGTCTGTAAATCAAACGTTTTATTGTTCAAGCTAAGGAGACATGCCAATGAATGCACTTCGTAGAAACGTACTTAAGGGCGCTGCTGGCGCCGGTACCGTTGCCGTGGCCGTGGCCGCCGGCCTGTTGAAACCCACCCAGGCCCTGGCTGGCGCACCGCGCAGCGCCTTCGAAGCCAAGAACGTCGGTGACGCCCTGAAAAACATGGGCGTGTCCGCGCCGGCCGACTCCAAGGACATCACCATCAAGGCTCCGGATATTGCAGAAAACGGCGCCGTGGTTCCTGTCGAAATCACCAGCGGCATTGCCGGCACCACCTCGATCGCGCTGATCGCCGAAAAGAACGCCACCCCGCTGGTTGCCGACTTCGACCTCTCCGACGGCACCCAGGGCTTCGTGTCCACCCGCATCAAGATGGGCCAGACCGCGCTGGTCCGCGCCGTGGTCACCGCAGGCGGCAAGTCCTACACCGCCGCAAAAGAAGTCAAGGTCACCATTGGGGGTTGTGGCGGCTAAGCCCACCTCCTGCTGATCCCTACGTCCAAACCGAATATTTTTAGGAAAGGAAAGCCAAATGGCTGAACCGATGCGTATCCGCGCCACGATGGCTGGCGATGTTGCCGATGTCAAAGTCCTGATGAACCACCCGATGGAAACCGGCCAGCGTAAAGACGCCAAGACCGGTCAACTGGTCCCGGCCCACTACATCACCCAGGTCACCGCCACCATCAACGGCAAGAACGTGCTGACCGCCGGCCTGTCGGGCGGCGTCTCCAAGAACCCCTACCTCGGCTTCAAGGTCAAGGGACCCAAGGCTGGCGACAAGGTTGTCGTCAGCTGGGTTGACAACACGGGCGACAAGAACACCGCCGAAGCCACTATTGGCTGAGTTTCGAATAGCGAAGCGGGGCGCAAGCCCCGTTTTGCTTTATTCATTCAGGTTTCTGGAGGACGGCATGAAACAGAAAAAAATCACGAATCTGCTGGCGGGACTAATCGGCCTGGGCATGGCCCTCGGCGCAGGCGCTGCACACGCGACGCCCGAGCAGGATCGTCAGGAACTCATCAAGTATTACACCACCAAATATCCCAATGTGAAGCTCGATGACTACGTCTACGGCGCACTGGCTTTCGATCCCGACAGCAAGGCCCAGTACGACGCAATCATGGAATTCCCCCCCTATGAAGCCGTGATCGAGAAAGGCCGGAAGATGTGGGAAACCCCGCTGAAAAGCGGCAAGACCTACGCCGACTGCCTGCCCAACGGCGGCAAACAGATCGCAGGCAACTACCCCATGTTCGACGAAGCTCGCGGCAAGGTGGTGACCCTGCAGGACGCGATCAACGACTGCCGCGTGGCCAACGGCGAAGAAGCCTACAAGGTCAGCGACATGAAGACCATGGGCGTGCTCACCGCCTACATGCGCACCCTGTCCGACGGCATGCTGATGAACATCAAGGTCGAGGGGCCGAAGGCGATGGCGGCATACGAAGAAGGCAAAAAAGCCTTCTTCAGCCGCAAGGGTCAGCTGAACTTCGCCTGTGCCACCTGCCACGTGCAAAACGCCGGCGTGCGCCTGCGCTCGGAACTGATCTCGCCTGCGATCGGCCATGCCGTCCACTGGCCGGTGTTCCGGGGTGGCGACAACCTCGTCACCCTGCAGCAGCGCTACGACGGCTGCTACAAGCAGGTTCGTGCCGTACCGCCGGCACAGGGCAGTGCTGCCATGAACAACCTGGAATATTTCCACTCCTCGTTGTCCAACGGTCTGCCGATGAAGGCTTCGGTGTTCCGCAAGTAAATACCTTCCGTTTCGCGAAAAGCCCGGGCAGCCGGGCTTTTTCGTTTATGCCCCTGAACCGGAGATACTATTTACCCAAGGCGCATCACACCCCGACAATAATGGTCGCCACTATCGATCCGAGGAGCCCCCCATGCACATGAATCGCCGTGAATTCCTGCAACTGCTGGCCGTCGCTGCCGCATCCGGCATGGCGCTGGACAGCAAGTCAGCCCTGGCCGGAAAAGCCCCTGCCAATTTCTATGACGTGCCGCGTCACGGCAACGTCTCCTTCCTGCACTTCACCGACTGCCATGCGCAGTTGCTGCCCGTATGGTTCCGCGAACCCAACGTCAACCTCGGCGTGGGCGGAGCCGTGGGCAAGGCGCCGCACATCGTTGGACGCGACCTGCTCAAAACCTACGGCATCAAGCCTGGCAGCGCTGAAGCTCACGCGTTTACCTATCTTGACTTCACCGAGGCCGCCAGGGTCTACGGCAAAGTCGGCGGCTTCGCCCATCTGAAAACCCTTGTCGACATGATGCGTGCCCAGCGCCCCGGCGCGCTGCTGCTCGACGGCGGCGACACCTGGCAGGGCTCGGCGACTTCACTGTGGACCAATGCGCAGGACATGGTCGACGCCAGCATCAAGCTCGGCGTCAACGTCATGACTCCGCACTGGGAATCGACATTCGGTGCCGCACGCGTACTGGAAATCGTCAACAAGGACTTCAAGAACGCCAATGTCGATTTCGTCGCGCAGAACGTCGTCACCAATGACTTCGGCGACCAGGTGTTCAAACCCTATGTAATGAAGGAACAGAACGGCGTGAAAATCGCCGTCATCGGTCAGGCTTTCCCTTACACCCCCATCGCCAACCCGCGCTGGATGGTGCCGGACTGGAGTTTCGGCATCCGCGACGACGGCATGCAGAAATGGGTGGACGACGCCCGCGCCAACGGCGCCCAGGTCGTCGTCGTGCTGTCGCACAACGGCATGGACGTAGACCTGAAAATGGCCAGCCGCGTCACCGGCATCAATGCCATCTTCGGCGGCCACACGCACGACGGCGTACCACAGCCGGTGCAGGTCAAAAATGCAAAAGGCATCACGCTCGTCACCAACGCCGGTTCCAACGGCAAGTTTCTCGGCGTGATGGATTTCAATGTCAAGGGCAATCGCGTCGTCAGCTACAAGTACCGTCTGGTGCCGGTGTTCTCCAACCTGCTGCCGGCCGACAAGGACATGGACGCGTTCATCAAGTCGGTGCGCGCGCCTTACGAGGCCAAGCTCAACGAAACGCTGGCCGTTACCGACGATTTCCTCTATCGCCGTGGCAATTTCAACGGCACCTGGGACCAGGTCATCGTCGACGCGCTGATGGAAGTGAAAGGCGCGGACGCCGCCTTCTCGCCGGGTTTCCGCTGGGGCACCACGTTGCTGCCGGGCGACCCCATCACCATGGAACGTCTGATGGACCAGACTGCGATCACTTACCCGCAGACCACGCTCACCGAAATGACCGGCGCAACCATCAAGACCATCATGGAAGACGTCTGCGACAACCTGTTCAATGCCGACCCGTATTATCAGCAGGGCGGCGACATGGTGCGTGTGGGCGGGATCGCGTACACCGTCAATCCCAACAAGAAAATCGGCGAGCGCATCAGCGACATGATGTTGAAAGGCAAGCCCGTCGAAGCCGACAAAATCTACAAGGTTGCCGGCTGGGCGCCGGTTGGCGAAGGCGCCGAAGGCGAGCCGGTCTGGGATGTGGTGGCCAGCTATCTGCGCGACAAGAAGACCATCAAGGGCGTCAAGCTCAACACGCCGAAGATCGTCGGAATCGGGAAAAACAATCCCGGCATCGCGGACTATGACGGCAGCTATTCCTGAAACGGCCCGTCTGCCAACGACAAAAAGGGGGCGCAAGCCCCCTTTTTGTCGTTGGCGCACCGCCTGTCAAGGCTTGGCGGAGGGGATACAATACGACACCCCCCCGACCCTTCCGCCACCATGAAAAGCAGTGCCATCCGCCAGAGCTTCCTCGATTTCTTCGCTTCCAAGGGCCATGCCGTCGTGGCGAGCAGCCCGCTCATCCCCGGCAACGACCCGACGCTGCTCTTCACCAACGCCGGCATGGTGCAATTCAAGGATGTATTTCTCGGGCTCGACAAGCGGCCCTACACCCGCGCAGTCTCGTCGCAGCGCTGCGTACGCGCCGGCGGCAAACACAACGACCTGGAGAACGTCGGCTACACCGCACGCCACCACACCTTCTTCGAGATGCTGGGCAACTTCAGCTTTGGCGACTACTTCAAGCAGGATGCCATCAAATATGCCTGGGAATACCTCACGCAAGTGCTGAGACTGCCGACCGAAAAACTGTGGGTTACCGTCTACGCCGAGGACGACGAAGCCTACGATATCTGGCATCGCGACGTGGGCGTGCCGAAGGAGCGCATTGTCCGCATCGGCGACAACAAGGGCGCGCGTTACGCCAGCGACAACTTCTGGACGATGGGCGACACCGGTCCCTGCGGCCCCTGTACCGAAATCTTTTACGACCACGGCCCCGAGGTCGCGGGGGGGCCGCCCGGCTCGCCGGACGAAGACGGCGACCGCTACATCGAGATCTGGAACAACGTGTTCATGCAGTTCAATCGCGACGAATCCGGGGCGATGCACAAACTGCCGAAACCCAGCGTGGACACCGGCATGGGGCTGGAGCGCATTTCGGCGGTGATGCAGCACGTGCACTCCAACTACGAAATCGACCTGTTCCAGGCGCTGATCGCCGCTGCCGCGCGCGAGACCGCGACCGCAGACACCGGCAACAATTCGCTCAAAGTCATCGCCGATCACATCCGCGCGTGCAGCTTTCTCATCGTCGACGGCGTCATCCCCGGCAACGAAGGGCGCGGCTACGTCCTGCGCCGCATCATTCGCCGCGCCATCCGTCACGGCTACAAGCTCGGCGTGCGCGCCGCCTTCTTCCACCGCATCGTGCCCGATCTGGCCGCGCAAATGGGCGAAGCCTACCCGGAACTGGTGCAGGCGCAGACGCGCGTGATGGACATCCTGAAGCAGGAGGAAGCACGCTTTTTCGAGACCATCGAACACGGCATGGGCATTCTCGACACGGCATTGAAGGCCTTGCCGGCAAACGGCACGCTCGACGGCGAACTCGCGTTCAAGCTGCACGACACCTACGGCTTTCCGCTCGACCTCACCGCCGACGTCTGCCGCGAAGCAAATGTCGCCGTCGACACCGCAGGCTTCGATGCTGCGATGGCACGCCAGAAAGCGCAGGCACGCGCCGCCGGCAAGTTCAAGATGGCGGGCACGCTCGATTACGCGGGTACCGCCACGACTTTCCACGGTTACGACACGCTGGCCCATGCAGGCAGGGTGCTGGCGCTTTACCGCGACGGCGCAGCCGTGTCGCAGTTGAATGAAGGCGAATTCGGCGTCGTTGTCCTCGACCACACGCCTTTCTACGCCGAATCCGGCGGCCAGGTCGGCGACCGCGGCGTGCTGGCGGCGTCGAACGGTCTGTTCGAAGTGGAAGACACGCAGAAAATCCAGGCCCAGGTGTTTGGCCACCACGGCATCGTGAAAACCGGCGCGCTCAAGGTCGGCGATTCGGTGCAGGCCCGCGTCGACGCGGAAAACCGCGCGCGCACCATGCGTAACCATTCGGTCACCCATCTCATGCACAAGGCCTTGCGCGAAGTGCTGGGTGAGCATGTGCAGCAGAAAGGTTCGCTGGTCGATGCAGACAAAACCCGTTTCGACTTCGTTCAGCCCAACCCGATGACGCCCGCGCAGATCCGCGAGGTGGAACGCCGCGTCAACGCCGAGATTCTCGCCAACACGGCAACACAAGCCCGGCTGATGGACATCGAATCGGCCCGGGCCAGTGGTGCAATGATGCTGTTCGGCGAAAAATACGGCGATGAAGTGCGCGTGCTCGATATCGGCAGCTCGCGCGAACTCTGCGGCGGCACGCATGTGGCGCGCACTGGCGACATCGGTTTGTTCAAGATCCTGTCGGAATCCGGGGTGGCCGCCGGCATCCGCCGGATCGAGGCGACCACCGGCGACAATGTGCTTGCCTATCTCGACGACACCGAAAAAGCCATCGGCAGCATTGCCAGCCTGGTCAAGGCGACGCCGGCCGAGGCCGCCGAGCGCGTGGCGCAGCTCCTGGAATCGAGCCGCGCGCTGGAAAAGGAACTCGAACGCCTGAAATCGAAACTAGCCAGCGTGCAGGGCGATGAGTTGCTGCAACAGGCCGTCGAGGTCAAAGGCCACAGGATACTCGCCGCGCGGCTGGACAATGCCGACGCCAAAACCCTGCGCGAAACCGCCGACAAGCTGCGCGACAAACTGAAATCCTGCGCTCTGGTGCTAGGCACCGTGGCCGACGGCAAGGTCAGCCTGATTGCCGCCGTGACACCCGATCTCGTCGGCCGCATCAAGGCCGGCGAACTGGTCAACGCCGTGGCCCAACAGGTAGGCGGCAAGGGCGGCGGCAAACCCGACATGGCCATGGCCGGCGGCACCGATCCTGCCGCGCTGCCGGCTGCGCTGGCTTCGGTGCCTGCCTGGGTCGAATCGAGACTTGGCTGATGCCCACGCATCCGACCGGTCGCGCGGGTATAGTATTTGCTGGAATGTCCGTAAAGCGTCCATTGGACTGAATTACACCCACCTTTGTTGATGGCAATACACCATGACCTCTCTGGCCGGTAAATTCGCTTCGGGAATCGCCCGCCTGACCAATCTGGGTAAACGGGACGATGATCCATTGTCCAGCCTCAAGGCAGCCTCACGCTGGCTAGACAACCTGCCGGTGGGCGATGCATTCAAATGCCAGCAGACCATTCTGGAAGAACTTCGCCGCTTCAACGAGAACTCGACGGAAGCCGCGAAAGATCGACTGGGCGTGCTGATGCTGCTGGATGAAAAATCCCGCGACCTGCAAGACACCCTGGTACGGCAGTATCTGCGCAATCCCCGCATGTCGCGCCCGGTCGAGAGCCAGCTCTGGCACGCGGTCTACGGGCTGTACTGGGAAATCGCCCGCGGCTATCACGCCTTCGTCCTCAATTTCGCACGCGGATCGGGCAAAATCCCGCATGAAAACCAGATTCCCCTGGTCACCCTGCGCGCCATCCGCTTCTTTGGGCAGCTGCTCAAATGGCGTGCCGTGCGTTACCTCGGCCCCGGCGAAAAGCTCTGGTTGCGCCTGCACAACCTCTACCGTATTGCCGAAAACGAAGGCTTCCTGCGCACACCGCACACCGCCTGTGCCGGCGAAACACCCTGCACGTGCGAATTGGCCTATCTGCATATCCTCATGCTGCATCTCGCCAATTCCGGCACGCTGTATCCGCGTCAGATCGATCTGGTCGATCGCTGGCTTTGCCAGTGGCGCAATCATTTGTCGCTCGACACGCGGGCAGACACAAAACGCCATACCTTTGCGGTCGACCTGTCTGCCGACCATGGCCCGCGCCGCATCCGCAAGCCCGAAAGCGACAAGCCCATGCGTTTCTGGGGCACGGCCGCGCTACTGGACAAGCTGAACGCGATCGCGGGCGAGTTGCGCGAAGGCGCCCCCGCCGCCGCGCTCGGCCTGACCGAGGACGCCCGCACCAGTGAAAGCATCGATCTGCTGAACCACCTGCAACAGCACTGGTCACCGCTTTCGTCGCGCGAGCAACGTCGCGCGCCACGCGTCTCGGTGAAGCGCCTGATCGATGTCGCGCAGGGTTTCAATGCCATTGTCGGCCAGATCAAATCCACCACAACGGCCGCGCCGGCCGCCTCGCCGTATGCCAGCGACATCGACTACAGTGAGGCGGACGACATCCGGGTCTACGGCTTCGTCACCGAACGCACCCGCGAGCGCAATTCGCAGCTTGGGACGCCTGCCGTGCGTCTGTCGTCTAACGTCGAACGCTGGGTGATGCAGGACGAAAGCGCATGCGGATATGGCGCCGTCATCGAATCGCGCGACAAGGACTGGCTCCGCGTCGGCGCCTTGCTCGCGCTCAAGGCACCGGACGCCGCCGACTGGAAACTGGGCGTGGTGCGTCGACTCTCCCGGCTCGGGGACAACTCCAGTTCTGTCGGCATCGAAATCATGCCGATGGAACCCCGGCTGGTGATGCTCTACGACGTCATCGCCTCGTCTGGCTACAAGGTGGATGGCTGGGACAACAACAGTGCCACCCAGGCAAAAGCCGGCTTGTGGCTTGAAGACGCCAGCCAAAGCAGCCTTATCATCGATCCCGTGAATTACGCGCCGGGCAAGATTGTCCACACAAAAATAATGGGCGAGCGCAGGCAGCTGACACTCGGCAATCCCACCGAGCGGAGCGAAGGCTGGATCCGCGTCTCAATAGAGCCGGTAAAGGATTGACCCCCTGTCCCCAGGGCCGCCCGGACAGAGCCGATCACGCCGGTTTAACTTTGTCCGGCACTCTGGCACAATCGTCGAGGAATTGACACGCGCGGACCAGCCCCACCGGGCTTGCCGCAGGCGCCAGAATGTGGAGGACACGTGGCCCATACCAGCAAGCCCACCCTGTTGATCGTCGACGACGATCCCCTGATTTCCGACACCCTCACCTACGTCCTCAGCAAGGACTTCGAAATCTCCGCCGCCGAGTCCCGCGCCCAGGTCAAAAGCCTGCTGATGCAGCTCGACGAGCCGCCGCAACTGGCGCTGGTCGACCTCGGCCTGCCGCCTCACCCCCACAAGCCGGACGAAGGTTTCGCGCTCATCGCCGACCTGCTCGGCGTCTCGCCCAGCATCAAGATCCTGGTGCTCTCGGGCCAGAGCGACGAGGCCAACGCGCGTCACGCGCGCGCGCTCGGCGCGATCGATTTCGTCGCCAAGCCGTGCGAGCCGGAACGGCTCAAATCCCTGCTGTTCAACGCGCTCCTGGTGCAGGACGCCGAACGCAGCGCCGACAAGGGCCCCGCGCCAACCAAGGACTCGGGGATCGTCGGCACGAGCCCGGCCATGGACAAATTGCGTGAGCAGATCAAGCAGTACGCCGCCGCGCCCTTTTCGGTGCTGATCGAAGGCGAATCGGGCAGCGGCAAGGAAAAGGTCGCCGCGAGCCTGCACCATCTGTCGCCGCGCGCGAACAAGCCCTACCTGGCGCTCAACTGCGCGGCGATTTCGCCCACACTCGTCGAGCCCACGCTCTTTGGTTACGCCAAAGGCGCGTTCACCGGCGCCACCAGTGCCCGCGCCGGCTATTTCGAGGAAGCCGAGAACGGCACCCTGTTCCTCGACGAGATCGGCGAATTGCCGCTGGAACTTCAGGCCAAGCTGCTGCGCGTGCTGGAAAACGGCGAATACCAGCGCGTCGGCGAAACCCAGCCGCGCTTTTCCAACGCCCGCGTGGTGGCCGCCACCAACCGCGACCTGCGCGCCGAGATCAAGGCCGGCCGCTTCCGCGCCGACCTCTTTCATCGGCTGTCCGTGTTCTCCATCGCCGTGCCGCCGCTCCGGGAAATGGGCCAGGACAAGCTCACCCTGCTCAACCACTTCCGCGAGTTCTACGCGCGCGAGGCCAAGAGCCAGCCGTTCACGCTCGACGCGCGCGCGCAGCAGATGTGGTCGGACTATCACTTTCCCGGCAATGTGCGCGAGCTGCGCAATATCGCCATCCGCCTCACCACCAAATACCCGGGGCTGACCGTCAATGCGCAACAGCTCGAAGCCGAACTCGATACCGATCAGGCCTATCCGCAGGAAATCCCGCTCGCCAGTGATGGCAAGGCCCTCATCGAGCTGGCGCGCAAGCAGCTTCAGAGCGTCGCCAATTTCAATCTGGACGTGAACCTGCGACAGTGGGAAAAAGCCTACGTCGAGGCTGCGCTAAACATGACGCACGGCAATCTGTCGCAGGCAGCCAAGCTGCTGGGCATCAACCGCACCACGCTCTACAGCCGCATGCAAACCTACGGAACCGAATAAGACGCCACCGTGTATCTCGACTTCTTCGGCCTGAAAGAAGCCCCGTTCCGGATCACGCCGAACACCGAATACTGGCATGATGGCGGCCAGCGCGGCGACGTGCTGGCCGCGCTGCTATATGCCATCGGCCAGGGCGAAGGCATCGTCAAGGTCGTCGGTGAAGTCGGCAGCGGCAAGACCATGCTTTGCCGCAAACTCGCGGCAAACCTGCCCGACACCATCGACAGCGTCTATCTCGGCAATCCCACGCTGGATGCCGACGACATGCTGGCTGCCATTCTGGCCGAGCTTGGCGTCAGCGATCCGTCCCCCACCCGTCAGGCACGGCTGGCCCAGCTCAACACCCTGTTGCTCGAACGGCACGCCGCCGGTCGCCGCGTCGTCGTATTCGTCGAGGAAGCGCAGGGAATTTCGCTGGACAACCTCGAATTCCTGCGCCTCTTGACCAACCTGGAAACCGCCACCGACAAGCTCCTGCAAATCGTGCTCTTCGGCCAGCCCGAACTCGATGCGCATCTGGCCGACCCGCGCATCCGCCAGCTGAAAGACCGCATTACCGTCAGCCTGAGTCTCTCACCGCTTTCCGAAGCCGAGGTGGGCGAATATCTGCGCGCACGGCTGGCTGTGGCAGGCTATCGCGGCCCGGATCTCTTTCCTCCGGCTGTCGTGGCACAGCTTCATCGACTCTCGGGCGGCCTGTCGCGGCGTATCAACGTGCTGGCTGACAAAACCCTGCTCGCGGCCTACGCTGCCCAGACGCATAGCCTGACCAGCGCACACGTCGATGCCGCCGCGGGCGATGCCGAGCTCATCGACAGACAGACACCAGCCGCCGCGCGAACACACCGCGGCTGGCGGTGGCTGGCCCTGGGCGCCGCCGCCGTTCTGGCGCTGCTTGGCCTGGTTGTCTGGCTGGGGCCGGACCGCACTGCCCCCTCGCCCTCCACCCACGCCCTCACGCCTGCGCCCCGCGTGCCGGCGGCTGCCGCCGCAGTGCCCGCGCCTGACACCCGGCTGGCGCATCGCGCCCGCGAGACAGCGGCCTGGCTTGCCACTGCCCCCGCCGGCACGCATGTCATCCAGCTGGCATCGGCTAAAGATGCGGCCGAAGCAGCCGTTCTATTGGGGAGCCTGGCCCAGGGCCGGCCGCAACCGCTCCGGGTGTTCTACGGACTCTCGCAAGGCCAGCCCGCCTGGATGCTGCTGGCAGGCGAATTCCCTGACCGCGCCTCCGCACTGGCCGCCTTGCGGACACTGCCCGATTCAGATGCAGGGAAACCGTTTCTGCGCACGGTCGGCAAGATGCGCACAGTTGTACTAGCCACGGAATGAGCATGAATAGAGTGTTGCACCCTGCCGCAAAGGCGCTTGCGCTGACCAGCCTGCTGCTGGCCGGCTGCGTACCGCCTCAGGCGTTCGACACCTCGCCGGGCCACATCAGCCAGCCTGCCGCCAGCGCTGCTCCGGCAAGCGCCCCGCCGGCCCCCGTGCGCGCGGCGCCCAGCCTGCCGCCGCCGCAGGCTTCTGCACCCGCGCCCACTTACACCGTGGTCGTCAACGACGTGCCGGTAAAAGACCTGCTGTTCTCCATCGCGCGCGACACCCAGTACAACATCGACCTTCACCCCGGCATCACCGGAAAGGTCTCGCTGAACGCCGTACAGGAACCGCTGCCCGCCATCCTCGACCGCATCGCGCGGCAGGCCAACCTGCGCTACGAAATGAACGGCCGCACCGTGTCGGTCATGCCCGACACGCCCTATGTCAAGACCTATACCGTCAACTACGTCAACGTCGCGCGCAACGCCACCTCCAGCGTCGGCGTCGCGGCGCAGATCGCCAGCACCGGCGTCGGCAGCATCGGCAACACTGCCGGCAGCACTTCGTCCACCGGCAACTCGTCCACCACCACCGTCGCCAGCCAGTCCAACAATGACCTGTGGACGGTGCTTGCCGACAACATCCGCACCATGCTCGCCGGCACCCGCGCCGTCACGCAGAGCAGCGCCGAACGTGCCCAGCGTCTCGACGCGGAAAAAGCCGCCCGTGCCGAACGCGTCTCGCAGGCCGAAGCGGCCAGCAAGGCCGGAGCGGGCGCGGCCAGTCTTTTCACTGCCGCCTTCGCGAACCAGCCCCTGGGCGACGGCAAGTACGATGTGGCCGTAAACCCCGTTGCCGGCACCGTCACCGTGCTCGGCACCGCCCGCCAGCAGGAACTGGTGCAGCAGTATCTCGACCGCGTGATGCAGTCTGCGCAGCGCCAGGTGCTGATCGAAGCCACGATTGTCGAAGTGACGCTCAAGGACCAGTACCGCGCCGGCATCGACTGGTCGAAAGCCCTGCAGGGTGCCACCGGCTGGAGCATCAACGCGCTGGGCGGCGGCACCAACGCACTGGCAGGCACGCTCACGCCCTTCATCCAGGCAACCTACACCAATGCCGGCAGCAATGGATTCACCGCGGCCATCGACCTGCTCGAGTCCTACGGCAACACGCGTGTCCTTTCCAGCCCCAAACTGATGGCGCTCAACAACCAGACTGCACTGCTCAAGGTGGTGAACAACCTGGTCTACTTCACCATCACCGCCGACACCACCACAGCCGCCAACGTGGCGCAAACCACCACCTTCACGTCCACGCCCCAGACTGTCCCTGTCGGCGTCGTCATGTCGGTGCTGCCGCAAATCAACGAAAACGGCATGGTGTCGCTCACCGTTCGCCCCACCATTTCCCGCCAGGTCGGCACGGTCGAGGACCCCAATCCCGAGCTGAAGAAAAACAACCTGAACATCAGCAACCGCATCCCCGTGATCCAGGTGCGCGAGATGGAATCGCTGCTGCAGGTCAAAAGCGGCCAGACCGTTGTCCTCGGCGGCCTGATCCAGGACGACAGCAACAGCGCGCGCGACGGCCTGCCCGGCCTGTCGCGCCCGGAAGGCGTCGGCGCCGTGTTCGGCCAGCACGAGCGTGTCAACAGCCAGACCGAACTGGTGATCTTCCTGCGCCCCATCGTCGTCGCCAACCCTTCGCTGGAAAGCGACGAACTGCGGGGTTTCCAGCGCCTGCTGCCCAGCGCCCGGAGTGCGCCTTGAGCCTGCTGCTCAAAGCGCTGAAACAGGCCGAAGCCGGCGACAAGCCGGCGGCAAGCCAGCCTGCCGCCGCCGGCCGCCGCGCGCCCGATCTGGATCTGGAGCCGCTGGCAGCACCCGGTTCGCAGGCACGCGAGTGGGTTGAACCTCCCGGGCTGCTGTTTGGCAGCAGCGGACTCTCCCCTGCCCCCGTCCCGCGCGCCCCCGGCTTCCGCTTGCCGCGCCTGTCGCTGGTGCCCGCCACGGCGCTGATCGCAGCGTTCATTGCGCTGGCTTACGGCATCTATCTGTATTTCGAACTGCAACCGCAGGCCGGGCTTCCTGTCGTTGCAGTCCAGACACCCCCGGCTGCTGCGCTCCACCCCACGGCATCGTTGCCGGCTGTTTCCAGCCCGCCGCCAGACGAGCGCCACCACCCTGTCACAGCGATATCGCCAAATCAGGCACAACCCGTCCCTGAGCAACCGCGATTTGCAGGTCCGTCCGCGCCGCGCCGCGTGGCCAGCGCGCCCCGCGTCGCGCCTGCCCCGGCTGCGCGTGCGCCGGATG